>DNDT01000478.1 GCA_003487525.1 Flavobacteriales bacterium | reverse complement strand
GGGTGTTCAATGAGTCTCAGGTACTGGATGATTCGGTAAATGAGTCTCATTTTATTCCTTTCAGAAACGTCCAGCGCTATTCCCTGAATGATCGAAATTTCCCGTACATTCTGGCCGGAAATCCCGGGCATGCGATTTATTCGCCACTGGTACAGTCTTCGGTGCCACATGACCAGGGAATGGGAGCCTATTCATCCTTTTATCCCTACATTTTTCGCAGGGAAAACATTGATTATTACTGGAATAAACCTCCGTATACATCCATCTTCTACATGTCGGGAGCCAAGAAAGAAGAACAGTTGGATTTGCTTCATGCCAGAAACTTTGGAGAAAACCTGAACATGTCCATTCGACTTAATAAAAAGGGGTCGGAAGGGTTCTATAATCACTTGAAAACAAGAGGCTCGCATTTTAATGTGGCATTCAATTACCGTACGGCGAATCATCGATATGCCCTTCTTGGCAATTATTATTTTAACAAGAATGAAATCCAGGAGAATGGAGGTTACGACGATTTNNCGCTTGAGTAATGCCAGCAATGAAATTAGGGAAGAGGGAATACTCGTCAGCCAGTCCATTGGAATTGGAAATCTGGCAGGGGAAGATGAACCTTTTGTTCTCCCGCTTTTCAGAATTGGTCACGATTTTCATTACTTCGGCGGTTATCGATATTACATGGACAACGGGGATGTCGATTTGTTTCAACGCATTCCGTCTTTGAATACGGACTTTTACGAAAACATCTATTTTGATTCGAGCAAGACGTCCGATTCTATTGTGCATGCCAGTCTGAGCAATCAGGTCAATTTCACCATTTATCCGGGGAGAAAGCCACTAACGGTTTATGCACGACATGAATTGACAGGATACGATCAAAAACAACAGGTAGATACGCTTTACGAAAATCTGTTTACCGGTGCACGATTTGATTTGGGATTGAATGATTACCGCTTAACAATGTCTGCAGAATTGGGAATTTCAGGTTTCAGGGAGGGGGATGTGGAATCAGACCTTGTTTTAACAAATTCAATATCCGACAGTTCGGACACATGGATGTTTGCGGGGCATCTTGGATATCGTTTGACACAACCGCTGTTTAATCAACTCAGGTACATTTCGAACAACTTCATATGGAACAACCACTTTAATAAGGAGAAACGCCTTTTTGCTCAGGGCAGTGTTTCGAAAAAAGGATATGTGTTGAGCGGTGAATTCGGAACCATCGGTGATTTGATTTATTACAACCTACATGCAAAACCCGAACAATCGGCAACCGGGGTATCCTACTTTACCGCCAATCTGAGCAAGTTACTGAGCTGGAACCACTTTCACCTCGACAACAACATTTCGTATCAGTCCATTTCCAACCGGGAAATTATGCCCTTGCCTCAACTGCTGATTCGGGAATGCGTCTATTTTCAAAGCTCCGTATTTAAAAAGGTATTGAAATATCAAATCGGTGTGGATGTTTTCTACTATTCAACCCACTATGGATATGCATATATGCCTGCACTAAATCTGTATCATGTTCAGAACGAAACTCAGACGGGCTCGTATCCTTACATCGATCTGTTTCTTAACCTGCAGCTTAAAAGGGCATTTTTCTTCCTGAAAATGGAGCATTTTAACAAGGGGATGAGCGGAACCAATTACTATCAGGTCCCCGGCTACCCGTATCCTCCAAGATCCTTCAAATTCGGAATTCGGTGGGCACTTTTCGATTAAAGTCACCTTCATTCTCCCAGTATCCAGCCATTTCTTAAAAGTCGGAGTCTAAATACCTGGTCGGATGGTTCCATTGATTTGGAAGGCAGATTTCTGCTCCACCAATACATGTATTCAAACTCAAGGCCCCAGAATTTATTGAAAACGTAAGCGATACCGGCAGTCATCCTGTTTTGAGACATCCAAACGGTCTGTAATTCTTCGTCAGAGGTTCCCAGCCATTCGAAAGCCAACGGAAGATATAGGGTTTTTTCCCCGACCGTGTTCTTGTTTAACGGAACTTTGCATTTGAGCTGATATCTCATCCTGTGCAGGAACAAGTCCTTTTTATTCTCTTGGTAAATAAAGTACCGCTGCTCCAGCCTGAAATAGTGTTTGACATTTATTCCCTTAATGCGCGGCCATCCGATTTTCAATCCTTCCCATGGACGGACTTCGAGCAAATCTTTGAAATCGGTCAGTTCGTTGTAAAAGAAACCGAGCCCCGCGTGCAGCGAAACGATTGGACTCGCCTGAAGTTTTAACGAAGGTCTTAGCACGTAAATTTTTTGTTTTCCCTCATTGGAGATTCTCAGACTGGCATCTCCATACAATTCAAATGCATCGGACAGCGTAAGATGCGGAATGAAATCCAACCAATATTGATTGTTGATTTTCTTATCATCCTGTGCCCGGAGTGCGGAGTTATTTAATGTCAAACAGCAAACCAGGGAGATGAAAAACTGAAAGCATCGACTCACATTCAAAGTTAAAACGAAACTAAAAGGAAAATGGGATTTTGCTTGTATAATTGCAAAGTGGTTAATTTCCAAGTTCAATGAGACTTGCCTGGTTTTTCCTTGCATCTATCATAATGATGACTGCATCACTTGATGCTCAGGATCGTTCGGATGACCTGCCCCAAGAAGTTAAAAGGCATGGAATTGCACTATTGATCGGATATGCCTGGGTACCTCAAACAGTGACATCGGAGGGAGGATCTGAATTGACCATAATTCCTTCAATTGGGCTGGATTATGGATATGAATTCAATTCTAAATTTAGCCTGGTGCTTATCAACGACATCGAGTTATCAAGTTACCTGATTGAGGGCAGAAATGGCACTACGATCAAACGAGCGAACAAATACATTGTTGCTTTGACACCCCTGTATCATGTGAATCACTGGTTGGGAGTTTATGCCGGCCCCGGGATAGAATATGAACACAGCATGAGTTTTTACATTCTGAAAGCGGGAACTGAAATTTACAAACACTTTGAAGGGAATTGGGGAGTCGGTTTCAGCGTTAGTATTGACTTCAATAAATCATACGAGACTTTTTCAGCCGGACTGGGAGTGTCCAAAGGTTTTTAAGTCTTCTGCTTCTTTTTCTTGGCAGCCGGAAACAGCACATTGTTCAAAATGAGCCGATAGCCCGGTGAGTTGGGATACAATTCCAGCTGTGTTGCAGGATCTCCGACAAAGTGCTGATAGTCTTCCGGATCGTGTCCACCGTAAAAGGTCCAGGTTCCGTTTCCGTATTTTCCGTGGAGGTATTTTGCCGAATTTAACGACTTGTTCTCTCCCAAAATAAGCACGCTCGGCTTAATGAATTGCTTATTGTACGCTGTTGTCAGGCCCATAAATCCCTTAATGATCGATTCGTGATTTTGACAAAGCATCGTGGGTACCGGATCCCACTTTGCCGAAAACTCAAACAGGGTGAATAAATCAATGTGTTCTGCGGTTCTGGTATGTGAGGGAGTCGCATCTATGTTTGAAAATTCGGGCTCCAGTGGATTTTCACTTACCTTAAAGTTGGTAAAGGCAAAGGTTTCGGTAAAATCCAGTTTGCTGTTCAAATTTGGAGTGGCAGGATCACCGTCAAACATGCTTTCACAGATGTCGACCGAATGCGCTGCGAGCGCCACGTCGTAAGAGTCGGTGCCTGAACACATGGAGAACATAAAACCCCCACCGCTCACGTATTCCCTTATCTTGATGGCTACATCCAGCTTTAATTTGGACACTTTGCTGTATCCCAATTTGGCTGCCATTGCTTCGCTTACCCTGACCTGTTCTTTATACCAGGGGTAATTACGGTAGCGACCGTAAAATTTCCCGTACTGTCCGGTAAAGTCTTCGTGGTGCAGGTGTAACCAGTCGTACAAATGAAGATCTCCCCTGATGATTTCCTCATCGTAAATGACCGTGTATGGAATTTCTGCATAGGTGAGTACCAGTGTCACGGCATCATCCCAGGGAAGGGCATTTTTAGGAGAATAAACCGCTATTTTAGGTGCCTTCTCGAGTTTGACCTCGTCCATGTTCACCTCCGGATTTTGAATCTCCAGTAGAATAGCCGTTGATCTCACATCCGAAATCAATTCATAACTGACTCCGCGAACAAGTAGCTCATTCTCGATGGATTCGTGCTGCTTGAGCATGAAACTGCCTCCTCTGTAATTCAGCAACCAGCTTACACTAACATCCTGTTCCAGTGCCCAAAATGCCACTCCGTAAGCCTTCAGATGATTCTTCTGGCTCTCATCCATAGGGATAAGCAGGTAAGCCGGAAAAACCGAGTACGAAACAAAAAGAATGAATGTCAATAAATAAACCCTCATCAGCGATGTACTAACTCAAAAGTAAGAAAGATATTATTGGTCTAGAACGGAGGATTATCCAGGATATCATCCGGATCATCATCGTTTAATTTTGACTGGTACGTCATGGTTCCCGAATCAAAACTCTGGTTGCTGGGCAGTTTTCCAAACGAGTCCATGCCAAAGCTTGAATAATCTCCCGTGTCGAGGTTTCCGAACTTGGCAAGGTTTTGAATGAATTTGAGTTTTACTTCTCCAACCTTACCATTCCTGTGTTTTGAAATGAGCACGTTCGCGATACCGATGGTGGAATTTCCATCCGCATCTTCGGTGAGTCCGTAATATTCCGGTCGGTGCAGAAAAATTACCATATCGGCATCCTGTTCGATGGCTCCCGATTCACGTAAATCGGACAGTTGCGGTTTCTTGTCACCACCTCTGGTTTCAACAGAACGGCTCAGCTGAGAAAGCGCTATGATCGGAATTTCAAGTTCTTTTGCAATACTTTTCAGGGATCTGGATATCATACTGATTTCCTGTTCACGATTTCCCCTGGTTTCCTTACCGACAGTCATCAGCTGCAGGTAGTCAATGACAATCATGCTGATGTTGTGCTGAGCTTTAAGGCGTCTGGCCTTCGCGCGCAGTTCGAAAATGGAGAGGGCAGCGGTGTCGTCAATGAAAAGTTTGGCATCTGCGAGACCTCTGATTTTGGAGTTTATTTGCTCCATCTCGTGGTTTTCTATGTTTCCGCTTCTCAGTTTTTCGGAAGAGATTTCTGATTCGGCTGAAATCAAACGGGTCACCAACTGAAGAGAAGACATCTCACAGGAGAAAATGGCCACGGGATTTTTGTAATCCACACAGGCATTTCGAGCAAGGGACATGGCAAAGGCCGTTTTACCCATGGCCGGTCTTCCGGCTATGATGATAAGATCGGAACTCTGCCATCCGGATGTAATGTCATCAAGGGCGTGAAAGCCCGATTCGACACCAAACACCCCGCCTTCCTGGCTCTTTGCGCTTTCAATTTGTTTTATGGCCTTGTTGATCAGGGAGTCCATTCCCTCGTAATTCTTTCGGATGTTTCCTTCGGCTACCGAAAACAGATTGCTCTCTGCCTTGTCCAGTAGGGTGAACACATCGGTCGTATCGTCGTAGGCATCGTTAATAATTTGAGACGAAATACTGATCAACTCGCGTTGAATGTATTTTTGGGCAATAATCCGCGCATGATATTCAATGTTTGCGGAAGAGGCGACCCTGTTCGTTAACTTGGCGATGTAATAAGCACCACCTACAATTTCGAGTTCACCGGTCGACTTCAATTCGTTCGTAACGGTCAGAATGTCAATTGGCTCAGACTTTCCGAAAAGATTAATAATCGAATTATAAATACGCTGATGCGCATCTTTGTAGAAACTTTCCGGCTGAAGGATGTCTATTACCGTGTTGACCGCTTCTTTTTCCAGAAGGACTGCGCCCAGTACAGCCTCTTCCAAATCAAGGGCCTGCGGCGG
>DNDT01000090.1 GCA_003487525.1 Flavobacteriales bacterium | reverse complement strand
TGAACCCTGCCTGCCGGCGCGTCGGCTTGTGCTCAGGCAGGCAGGCTCTTGTCACTCGGTTTCTTCGACTATTCAAATCCTCCCCCACTTCCCAGCTCCCCAACTCCCCACAAAAAAACATCAAAGATCAAATCCTTCTTCTACCTTTGCACCTTTTCGAAATATGTCATCATACAAGGCCTCTATCGGTTTTATCTTCATCACTATTCTGATAGATGTAATCGGTATTGGAATCATAATACCGGTGATCCCGGCACTTCTTGACAGCATGCTTGGCACAGGTATGAGCGACGCCGCAAAATATGGCGGAATGCTCATTTTCACCTTCGCTTTTATGCAGTTTTGGTTCGCGCCCGTCCTGGGTACCTTGAGTGACAAATACGGAAGGCGGCCTGTTCTGTTATTGGCTTTACTGGGCCTTGGTATAGATTTTCTGATTCACGCCGTTGCCCCATCCATCGTCTGGTTATTTACGGGCAGGGTGTTGGCGGGAATTTTCGGCGCGAGTTTTACGGTGGCTTCGGCATACATTGCCGATATCAGCGCACCCGAAAAAAAGGCCCAGAATTTCGGCATCATGGGAGCGGCATTTGGACTGGGATTCATTATTGGACCGCTGATTGGTGGAGTTTGTGCGCAATGGGGGGTTCGGGTTCCGTTTTTTGTGGCTGCGGGACTGTCGTTTCTGAATTTCATTTACGGTTATTTCATCCTGCCGGAATCGCTCAGCAAGGAGAAACGCAGGGACATTGACTGGAAGCGAATTAACCCGGTTGCTTCCATTATTAAACTAAAGAGTTACGGAGGGGTCATTGGATTGGCGCTTGCTTTTTTTCTGGCAAATGTCGCGGCGCAATCCCTGCAATCCACCTGGACTTTTTACACCATCATGAAATTCGACTGGCACGAAGACATGGTTGGTTACAGCCTTGCGGTGGTCGGACTGGTCGTTGCCATTGTTCAGGGCGGACTTATTCGGCACATTGTCAAATTTTTGGGTCAACGCAAAACCGTGTACGTTGGGTTTTTTCTATGGTCGCTGGGAATGTTTCTCTTTGCCTTTGCCTCCAATCAATGGCTTCTTATGGTGTATATTATACCTTATTGCGTTGGGGGGATTGCGGGTCCGACGGTTCAGAGCATTGTGTCCAACAAGGTTCCCGACAATCAGCAAGGTGAATTACAGGGTGCCCTCACCAGCCTTATCAGTGTGGCGGCAATTATCGGACCGATCGTCATGACTGCCGTGTTTTACTTTTTTACCAACGATTCAGCCCTCATTCATTTTCCCGGAGCACCCTTTTTTCTGGGGGGCCTCTTAATGATGTTGGCCTGGTTAATGGCCCACCTCACATTAAAGAAATTACCTGAGATAAAATAGGGTTCGCAATCGACTTAATTCGGTCAAATTACTTGATAATGTGCTCTTTGAAGACTAACTTTATAGGGTGCGAAATTTACTTAGTGCGTTCATCTTGCTCAATTATGTTCCGTTATATGCTGGAACAGGTCAAACCAATGACATGGGACTTATGTATGGTTTAATTCTCAGTGTATTGGGCTTTATTTTGCTTTTTTGGAATGGGTACGATTATTTATCCAAAAACAAAAAACGCATTCGTAATTACCTGAAAAAAGAGATGCAGAAAACGCATCATTTTTTTAAGAGAGCAGAAGTAAATTAATACATGGTCGAACCAGAGATATCCATGTAATGCAGCGTAATCTACGCATTTGACGGCGCACTTCGTGAAAGCCGGGTTTCATAGGGGATATGTTTAAATTATGGTAGCTAAAAGACAGAAATGGAACTGATTTGAATCAGGTGGTAAATGAGACGCACAGGTTATTTTTAAGATTAATTGTTAAATAGGGACTTATGATCACAACAGAAGAAAAATTGGACCGACCCATTGTGGACATTATGACCAAGCAATTGCACACGGTAGACGTCAATATGAAAATGGTTGACGTTCGCCTGATGATGGCCAAGTGGCACATCCGCCACGCGCCTGTTATGGAAAATGGAAAGCTCGTCGGTATTTTGAGCCTGACGGACATTCAGCGAATGAGCTTCTCCAACGTTTACGGAGAAGATGAAATGTCAATTGACGACACAATCAGTGATCTTTTTACGGCTGGAATGGTAATGCACAAGCATCCTGAAACACTCGATATTAGTTTGACGATCAGGGAATCAGCTCAGAAATTTTCTCAGCGCGAATTTCACGCCTTTCCTGTGATGCAAGGTGAAAAGCTAGCTGGCATTGTGACTACAACGGATATTTTAAAATTCATTTCGAAACCATAAGTATCGCTGGTTGAGTAAATTCAATTGAATAGATGTAATTTCGCCCTGTGCAACTAGCAGTTGATATAGGGAACAGCCGTACCAAATACGCGGTATTTGATCGTGAAGAATTAATCCGATCAGAGGCAGATAAACGACCGGCGGATGATATTATCAAAGACTGCCTTGGACAATACCCTAAAATTAAATCCCTGATAATCTCTTCTGTAAACCATCAAATCGATCCTGAATCCATTTCCATTCCTGAATCCATTCGGCACATGGTACTTGATCACGGGACGCCAATACCAATAAAAAACAATTACCAAAGTCCGGAGACCCTGGGTCATGACAGGATAGCGCTTGCGGTAGCTGTCGGTCATCGGTTTCCCGGCCGGAATGCCCTGGTAATCGACATAGGTACCTGCGTGACGTATGACCTGGTGGACCGACACGGGACATACCGGGGGGGGAGAATTTCGCCCGGTTTGGGACTTCGGTTTTCCTCACTTCACACAGGAACGGCACGTTTGCCATTGGTGGAACTGGATAAAAGCGGACATCCCCATCTTTTGGGAAAAGACACGGCATCCTGCATTCAAAGCGGTGTGGTACAGGGTTTGTCAAACGAAATATCAGGTACAATAAAGCAATTCGAAAAGGAGTTTAAAGACTTGAAAATCATGTTGACGGGAGGAGATTATAAATTGTTTGATAAGGCCTTAAAAATTAGCATCTTTGCAGACCCAAATGCGGTTCTTCGTGGCCTTAATCAAATCCTTCTGTACAATCTCTCGGATGAATAAGATTCTTGTAATACTTTCCTTGTTAACATCATCGCTTGTGTGGTCACAGTCCACAACAATTTCACCCTTCTCGAGAATTAACATCGGGGATGTGGACGGGGCAGTTTTTTCGCGAAACGTTTCCATGGGCAGGCTTGCCTACGGACTGTCGGGCCCCTTGAATGTAAATCCGTATAATCCGGCTACTTATTCCGAATTGGTCTGGACCAATTTCGAAGCGGCCGCAATGTCAAAAAACTATTGGTTAACCGGTCAGAATCAGAGCCAGTCGGCCAATAAAACCCTTTTTAATCACCTCGCTTTGGGTATTCCAATAGCGGAATGGTGTGGAGCATCATTTGGTTTGATGCCAGTAAGCCAGGTTGGGTATGATTACATTGTTTCGAGTGCACTTAAAACCGACTCGACAAATGTTCCGTTTGAAAACAGTTTTTTTGGTTCCGGGGGATTGAACAAGGTATATATCGGAAGTGGATTCAATCTTGCCAAAAAATATTTCTTTGGTTTTAATTTTTCATACTACTTCGGTGACATGCAGTACGAAGAAGTCATAGTCTTTACCGAATCAAACAACTATCTGAATACAGGTGCACTCAAAAGAGTGGATGCCGGCGATATCTATCTGGACTTTGGATTTATGTACAAGCTTAAGCTCCAAAAAAAGTGGAATGTGAATCTTGGGTTGGTTTTTGTCCCAACACAGGGCATCAGGACAAAACAGAGCGAATTTAACTTTACTTACAGCGGTGATCAGGGAACCGCTCGCGTAATTGATACGGTTTCATTTGAGGAGAATGCTTCTAATTCCATAATTTTGCCACCCAAACTGGGTTTGGGTGTTCTTTTAAGTCGTTCGGAGAAATTTTCTTTTGGTGTTGATTTGGAGTATGTCAAATGGTCTGTTTCAAACTACAATACCATCAATGGATTAAATGATGTTCTCACCATCAGGACCGGTGCGGAATATACGGGCAAGGATAATGGTTATAAGTTGAGGATGGGATTGAGATACGGACAATTGCCCATTTCATTGACAAATCCAAACGACAAGAGTGAAATCAAACTGGACGAGGTGGCGCTTTCTTTTGGGGTTGTTGTTCCGATTCGATCAAAAGACAAATTAACCCTGACTGAAATGAATTTCGGTGCGGAAATTGGAAAAAGAGGAAAAAATGTAACGGGAGCCCTGCTTGAGCAATACATTAATGTACATGTTGGACTCACCTTGAATAATAAATGGTTTATAAAACGCAAATACGATTAATGCACAACATCATGATTAAAAACACAGTAAGCTATATTTCTATTTTAACAATGTTTTTGACCCTAGGGTTTAATACGCTCTATGCACAGGATGAAGAGTCAACCGAGGGAGGCAAATACGGGGCAACCGATGAAGACAGCATCAGCTGCGTCGAAAACCTGTCGGTTTACAAAGATTTTCTTAGAGAAAAAAACTACAGCAAGGCATTTGGATTTTTAAGAAAGGCCTATCAGATCTGCCCGGCGTCCAGTCTTAAAATGTACGTTGATGCGGAAAACATCCTATCCAATTTAATCAAGGAAAACAGTAGCGACAAAGCGCGTCAGAAAGGACTGGTTGACACCTTGCTATTGCTGTACGATATCAGAATCGAAAATTTTGGAAAAGAGGGATACGTACTTGGTAAAAAAGGTGCGGCAATGCTGAAGTACAATCAGCCGGGCTATGAAGCAGCGTACAATACCTTAAAGAGGTCCATCGAAATTGATGGTGTGAATTCACAGGCAGCTGCCATTATCTACTATTTCCAGGCTGCGGTTAAAATGAGTGCTTCGAAACCCCAACCCGCCGATTTTTGGGTTGAGATGTTCAATGAGTGCAGCATCATCATTGAACACAACCTGACAACGTCAAAGGATCCAAGGCAGATTGAGGCATACAACCTCGCACAGGAAAATGTGATTAAAATGGCCGATCCCTATCTGAGTTGCGAGGTACTGGTCAAATTCTTTTCGGGAAAGTTTGAAGAAAAGAAAGACAATCAGTCATGGTTGGAAGGAGCTGCAAAGATTCTCGATAAAAAAGATTGCTCCGGTGATCCCATTTTCTTCAAAATTGCCAACAGGCTCCACACCCTTAATCCGTCTGCCAATTCAGCGAAAAACATGGGGATTATGTCCATGAAAAAAGCCAATTACAACGANNAGGATGATGAAAATTACAACCTGACACTTTCAGATCTTGAATTGTGGCTTTCAAAAGCGTATTTCGGTCAAAAAAACTACCCTTTATCCAGGACACATGCGCAGAAAGCTGCAGGATTTCGAGACAACTGGGGCGAGCCTTACATGCTGATCGGTGACCTCTACGCGTCAAGTGTTTCGCTGTGCACCGAAGGTCCTGACGGAGCCCTGAAATCTCCATACTGGGTTGCGGTTGATATGTATCAGAAAGCAAAGTCGGTGGATCCGGGTGTTGCCGAAGATGCAAAGCAAAAAATTGCCAAGTATTCACAGTATTTTCCTTCGACTCAGGATGCCTTTTTTCACGCTGTAACCGAAGGCAAGGATTATACCGTAGGATGTTGGATTAACGAAGTAACTAAAGCCCGGTTGAGGTAAGTTTTTGAAAACCAGTTCGTCGTACATCCGGTTCATTGTCCCCATTTCGATGGGTTTGCTCATTGCATGTGTTAATAAGCAAGAGGATGTCGAAAAAGTCAGACAGACGGTGATTTTACCGGTANNGAGAGTCAAGTTTTGATTCTGAAATATTTTACACCGAAAACGCCGAATTAAAAGTCAAGGCATTTGCTCCGGTAATGAACAGGTATGTCGGTGACGTTTCGTACAACGAAATGCCCGATGGAATAAATATTGTATTTTACGACAGTGCGTCCATCGAGAGTTCTCGCCTGACGGCCAATTATGCAATCGATCATTTGACCACCAATATTATGGAAGCAAAGAACGATGTTGTAATTTTAAACTCCGAAGGCGAGCAAATAAATACAGAGCATCTGATTTGGGATCGAAACAAGCAAAAAATCTATTCAGAGGTGTTCGTGAAGATTACAACCGCCGACGAAATAATAATGGGTGAGGGATTTGAGTCAAACGAGGATTTTACCAAGTACAAAATTTTAAAACCCAAAGGCACAATAACCAAAGAAGATGAATAAAGTTATCCTGTTTCTTGAAAGAATGTGGCTGGTCGTTTCCATTGCCTGTGTGTTTTTGGCGGCATACATGTGGTTCAACGAAATGATCGAAGATTCGTATTATTTTCTCATGTTTGCCGGACTGGCTGCCGTCNNAACCAAAGATTCCTGAGTTACATGGAGTACGTTCTTATCGGCATCGTTTGTTCTCTCCTTTTGTCAGCCTTTTTTTCGGGCATGGAGATCGCCATCGTTAGTTCTTCGAGGCTGGAACTGGAGCTGGACGTAAAAAAGGGAATTTTTCTTTCAAAGTACATTTCCAAACTGATTAAGAAATCATGGCGCATCATCGGGGCCATGCTTGTTGGGAACAACATTGCCCTTGTTATGTACGGTATCTACATGACCAAGTGGCTCGACCCGTTTTTATTGCCCTTTATCCGTAGTGAAATGCTTCTGCTTTTCACGGAGACCTTGATATCCACCATTATTGTTTTATTCCTGGCGGAGTTTTTACCCAAGGCAATTTTCAGTCTTAACCCATACAGGGCACTTAATTTCTTCAAAATTCCGCTGATCCTGGCCTATTACGTGCTCTACCTGCCCACAATTTTGATCATTGGTTTATCGGAGAAACTGATTAAGGTATTCATGAAAGTGGATATCGGGGATGAATCCTTCAATTTCGGAATTGTGGATCTCAACCATTATCTCGACAGCCTTTCAAAGACGGAGAGCAGGCTGGAAGAAGTGGACAACGAGTTTTTATTTCTGACGAATGCCCTTGAATTTTCCAGCATTAAGGCCAGGGAGTGCATGATACCGAGAAACGAAATTGAAGCCGTTGAAATTGAAGAGGCCGGAGAACAGTTGCTGAAATCCTTCATAGAAACGGGGCTTTCCAAAATTCCGATATACAGGGGAAACATCGATAACATTATCGGATACATGCATTCGGCAACCATGTTCGAACCAAGCGACCACATCATGGAGCATCTAAAGCCGGTGATGATTATTCCCGAATCAATGACGGCAAACAATATTCTAAAAAACTTCATCTCCGCCAGAACCAATATGGCCGTTGTTGTCGATGAGTTTGGAGGTACCTCCGGTATTTTGACCAGGGAGGATTTATTGGAAGAAATTTTCGGGGAAATTGAGGATGAGCATGATTTGGAGGATTTGGTTGAAAAAAAACTGGATACCAACCGTTACGAATTCAGTGCGCGTCTTGAGATCGATTACATCAACGAAACCTACGGGTTATCAATACCTGAATCGGATGACTATGAGACACTTGCAGGTTTTATTCTCAGTCACACCGAGAGTATTCCAAGGGTTCGGGAAACAGTGAAAATCGGATCTCTGCGCATTCAAATTCTGAAAGTTTCCGAAAATCGCATAGAACAAGTATTGATTAGTCTTATTGAGCAGGAATAAAGCTTTCATTATATGCGATACAATCGTATATTCGCAACCCAATTTTTTTAGCATAATAGTATGGCAGTCATTGGTAAAATCAGGGAAAAGTCGACACTTCTCCTAATAGTTGTAGGCGGAGCCCTTATGGCTTTTATTTTAACGGATTTATTTTCTTCACGATCAAGCGTTTTTCAGGGAGATGTGAACAACATCGGAAAGATAAATGGCAAGAACATCAGAGCGGTGGATTTTAACGACCGATA
>DNDT01000263.1 GCA_003487525.1 Flavobacteriales bacterium | reverse complement strand
TAATGAGCTCCGTGACTCGGAGTCCGCTTCCGTACAGCGTTTCCAGCATGGCCTTATTGCGCTGGCCACTGTCCTTGCTCAGGTCGATGGAATCGATGATGGCATTGATTTCTTCCAGACTGAGGACAACCGGGAGCTTTCTGCTAAGCTTTGGCGCCTCCAGTAATTCGGCCGGATTTCCCTTAATGATGTCCTCCATGCTCAGGTAGGAAAAAAAAGCCTTCAGGCCGGATATGATTCGCGCCTGGGATCTGGCCGACATACCGAGTTCGGCAAGCCAAACCAGAAATTTCCTGAGATCGCCTAGCTTGACACTTGACAGGGAAACCTCCGTATTTTCGGTATCCAGATACTGAACAAGTTTGGTGACATCACTCAAATAGGCTTCTATGGATTTTGGAGAAAGCCCCTTCTCAAGTTTTAAATACGATTCAAATCCTTTGATCTCGGCCGACCATCTCATTCAATACACTATTTTTATGGCGATTATTCGGCAATATATGAAATGTAAAATCATCAACGGTCCAAATCTTAATCTACTTGGCAAAAGAGAAACGGATATTTACGGAGAGGAAAGTTTTGACACCTACCTGGAAAAACTAAAAGCAAAATTTCCGGCCCTGACCATCGATTACTATCAGTCAAACATTGAAGGTGAAATCATCGATGAACTTCAGCGAATAGATGAAAAATACGATGCCGTGATTCTCAATGCCGGTGGTTACACACATACCTCCGTCGCAATTGCGGACGCTGTCGCATCCATGAAAACAGGGGTGATTGAAGTTCACATTTCAAACATCATGAACAGGGAACATTACAGATCGAATTCACTGATCGCCCCAAAATGCCTGGGCACCATCACCGGTTTCGGTTTAAACGGATATGAGCTGGCAGTTTATGCCATCGTCAAAGAAGGATCTTAGCGCTCAAAAGCGACCATACCAACCGCACAGCCTACTTCGTAGTCCTCGAAGGTATAAGCCAGATAATACAGACCCGAACGCTTGCAGACAAATTCGATCGACTCGTAGTGTTTCTTTGTCTGAGGATTGTACGAACTTGCCAACAGGCCGGTAGCATCAAACAACTGATAAATCACTTTTCCCGCGTACTCTTCAGCGTCACAAGCAGTGAGCAAATACTTGGTATTCTTGCTGAGAATCAACTGAAACTTTGCCGTCGGTTTTGGATTTGCATCACTTGCGGCCTTTAATCTGAATTTGAAGTCCTTTAAATACGTATACCCGTCAATTGTAGGATAACAACCGTTGACTAACTGATCGTTGCATTGCGCATTAATACCGCTGTATATCAACGAAGCAAAGAACATTAAAACAAAATACCTTTTCATTAAATCACGGTTTTTAATTAATACAATTGTTACGAACTTCAGTCACGACTGCTATGATCTTATCGAGCGTCTCGTTACTTAAATTAATTTCACTGGAACTGTTGTCAATCACGACAAGTTTGCCGTCCACCTCTTTCATCTCCGGTTGTGCCTCGGTACTTGTCATTGACACTGCGGCAAAGACCTTGTTGATCTTTTCAAAATCAGCGGCAATTTTTACCATGTTTTCATCTCCTCCGTATTGATTGAGCATCAGGCAAATATCCGCCAAAGCCACTTTTTGCTCTCCGATTCGTTCAACAAGTTCGGCATTTCCCGTTGCTTTGGAAACCTGGCACGAGATGTAAATACCTTCCAGCCAGGCGCCGGCAACGGACAATACACTTAAGTCCGCCCGACCCTGATCCCGCAGGTATTCGTCCATCCGGTTAAAGTTACTGGTTGTAATGAACAAGAGTGAATCGATGTTTTCCTTGTTGCTGCTCAGTCTTTTGAGGGTAACAAAATCAAAGAACTGACCTACCTTGATCAAATCGGCCATTTCCTTGACTGCGTTCAGGTAACTGAGTGAAGAAATGGTCTTTTCATACATGTTTATGTAACCCAGATCTGCACCGTAAATTCCAAGGTTCAGTGCCTGCCTGTAACTGGTGGTGTAGCTTTCCGAATTCTCCGTGGGATTCAGCATGGATTCGGAATACTCCGCGCCACTGGCTTTTATCAGGGCTACCAATTCTACCGGAGCAGGTATTCCCCTTATAATTTCAGCCAATACGTCATCCGACATCATGGTGGAGGTCTGAGTTTCGGTTTCTTCTTCCATAATATCATCCAGTCCCTGTGATTCCGACTGGTCTCCACCCGATCCACAGGCGAGTGCAAAGATTACAAGTGAATATGTTGAAAAATGAAGGAATCGCCTCCATTGATTCTCAAATGCTATTTTCTTCATTTCGATTTGGAACGTTTAATATTCAGGTTTAAAGAAAGCAATTTTTTAAGACTTTCGAAATACAGTGTGATATATAAAATTAGACTAAAAAACCATATCACTCCCATATTGAAGATGAAAGTGTCGTGATAGGTGCCGAACATGGTTTTTTTGGGTGCATAAAAGTGTGCGCGATAATTCAGGGGGCCGGACATTTGCGGTATGTTGAACACAGGATCTATTATTTGAATCAGGCGATGATCCATGACCGCAATTTTATTTTCGGTGTACACATTTTTTACAATGTCGGTCAAATACTCATTTTGCGAATGATCCCTGAGTTGAACATACATTTTTCGTTTTTCCGGACTATTCTGCCATTCATTGACAAGTCCCTCCTTTTTACGGTTTACCTTGTTAAACACTTTCTTGTAATACTCCTTAAGCGAAACCAGGTACTCCTCCAGATTCTGAAACATGGTGATGTCAAAATTAGAAGTGGTCAGTTCATATGGGAACTCAACTTCAGAAATCCGCTTTGATTCAGCCATGATTTCATTTTTAAGGACCTGTACATCCCGGGCAAAAATCTCCTGAATCGAATCGGTCTGTCCTCCTTCAAGGAACAAGGCTTCTTCAAGTATTTCCTCAAGTTTCGGTATGTAATACACCTGCTTGTAGTCGATCATGCTCTCCATGCGCTCGATGTCGTAGGTCTGTTTCTGGAAGGCATTGTTTTTGAATTGTTCCACCGTAAGGGCCTCGTACGCCCACCTGGCGGCCATCACATCCGCAATCAGGGGTACCTGGTGTCCTCCGCCGACAAGCTTATTCAGCTTTTCAAAACTGAACATGGCACCACCCAACACCATTTGAGGTATAATGAGAAGCGGAATCAAAATGTAAATGGTAACCGCGGCATTGAAGGTTGCCGATATGTTCAGGCCCAAAATATTGGCAAAACAAGATACGGTGAACAAGGCAAACCAATAGGCGAAGTGCATTCCGTGAATCTCCAGTATGCCGTTCCCCACGATAACGAAAAGAAAGGACTGAATGGCGGAAAGCGAAAACAGAATGCCGATTTTCGAAAAAAGGTAACTACCTCTGCTCAGGTTCAGAAAGGATTCTCTCTTTAATATTTTTCGATCGCGGAAGATCTCTTCGGCGCTCACGGTCAGGCCCAGGAAAAGAGAAACAATGATGGACATGAAGATGTAAGGCGGAATGTTATCGTTGTATCTGAACAGGTAATTTCCCCCTTCGGGATTGTCCGTATACCGGATAATGAAGGCCAGAATAAAGGCAAGTGCCGGAGCTTCGAGCAGGTTTAAAACAATGTACTGCAGGTTGTTGACCTTGGACAGAAAATCGCGTTTCAGGAAGATCACAAACTGACTGAAAACGGAAGGAATGTTCAAGTCACTTGGCGGTGGTTCGTGGCTCGATTCCGCCTTTTCCAGAACAACCTCCTCCTTGAAATACGTTTCCCATTCTTCGGGCTGCACTCTGCGCTGATCGGTGAAATTTCCAAATTCATCCACCACCCGCGCTTCGATAATGTTGAAGATCAGTTCGGGATTGACGTTTCCGCATGTTATACACTCACCTATTCCACTGCTGATCTGATGATCTATCCTCTTGAAATACATGACCGCCTCTACCGGATTCCCGTAGTAAACCATGTATCCGTGAACGTCGAGAATGACGAGCTTGTCAAACATCTTGTAGATGTCCGAAGAAGGCTGATGAATCACGACAAAGATCAGCTTTCCTTTATGGGTCAGATCCCGAAGGAGATCCATGACGTTTTCCGAATCCCTTGAAGACAGACCCGAGGTCGGCTCGTCCACAAAAAGAATGGCCGGTTCACGAATTAATTCCAACGCAATGTTCAGTCGTTTTCGCTGTCCGCCGCTAATGATTTTATCCATCGGGCTGCCAACCTTCAGGTCCTTTCGCTCAAACAATCCAAGATCCTTAAGCACTTTGTGAACCTTGGCCTCGATTTCCGCTTCGGACAGGTCCTTAAAAATCAGTTTCGAACAATAGTACAGGTTCTGATAGATGGTCAGTTCTTCGATAAGTAAGTCGTCCTGAGGTATATAACCAATTACCCCTTCCAGCTTTTGTTTTTCCCGATGAAGGTCTATACCGTTGATAAGCACCTTGCCCTGATAAGGCTGTTCAAGTCCGGCAAGGGTATTGAGCAGGGTGGTTTTACCCGCTCCGCTGGCACCCATAATGCCGATCAGTTTCCCCTCTCCTTCGGAAAGGTTGATGTTTCTCAGGCCAATGTTGCCATTGGGAAATCGGTATTCGAGGTTCTCGATGTCAAAGGACAGCTTGGCGGCCGACGAATCACGCATAAAGCAACCGACCACATCGCTGTACAATACCGGAAGTCCTTTGGGCAGTCTCAGGGTTCCACCGCTCGCAAACAAATAGATTCGTTGGTTTATCAGTCCAAGTCCATTGAGGTAGATGTCCGAAGTACCCGAGTAGCGCAAAAAGTAAAGATTGACGCTTGCCACCTTGAGAATAACCAAATATCCCGTATCAAGTTCCGATCGGATGAATTTTGTTCGTTCCTCGGACAGGTCATCCTTAGCGATGACCAACATCTGCGCATCGGACAATTTTGCGGGATCATCGGTTACCACAAAATCCTCGATGCTTTTGTGTTCTTCTTTCGAAATATTGAAAACATCGGCTGCCGTATTGATAATTGACATACGGTTGGCCGTAAACTTTCGGTCTTGCTTGACCAGTTCGAACAGGCGAACAAGAACAATGACCTTTTGTTCCTGTGTCAGTTTTTTATTAATGCGCTTGCATATTCCCAGTGTTCTGACCGAATCGATAACCGAGGTGCGCTTGTGCGTGTCATCGGAATCAGCCTTTTTGTCACTTTCACCCGCGAACTCATCAAAGAGATTCAGGTACTCCACCACGTCCTCCGACGCGAGTTGTTGCTTTAAGAAAATCTGTACGTAGTCTCTTTCTCCTTTGGTCAGCCCCTCATCTTGCTTGATGATAATGGCAAACAGCTGCATTAAAGCCTTAAGAACTTCTTCACTCATTTGAGGAGCTTAAGAGAATGCCAGGATTTAGAAATTCTTGAGTTCCAGGCAATTAGATGTTAACAATTCCTGATAGTATTCAAATAATTCAATCAGGTCTTCATCGTCTTCGTTGGCATAAATAACGATTTTGTTATCAGAGCCCGGTTTGCTAACATTCAACTTATCGATTACTTGAAAAATAGTAAAGAATACTTTGGATGACGCCGTGTTAAAGTAAGTCATACGGAATTCAAATTCCGCGTTCGGTATTGGATTCTTGGCATATTGTTCCATCCACTTAACCACATCCCCATAAAATTCCGTTGGGTTCTCCGGCAAGGAACGCCCGGCAAAAACAAACTTACCCTCTTTGGGGTTTAAATCAACTTTTGGGGTTCTAAAACTCTCTTCTATAAATAACGGATCCATTCTTACTTATTAATTATAACTTTCAAATTCAAAGGGCACGTCGACAATTTCGGAGTATTCGTTTCCGGCATCTTCCATGTCTTCGTCGTCCTCAGCATAATACCATTTTACCTTAACCGCCTTACCGGATTCTTGAAATTCTTCAAGTTTAAGCAAAACATCCAATATCATTTTTGACGAAGCCGTATTAAAATAATCCAATTTGAAAACCACTTCGGTGGTATCGTTCAGATTCTTCGAATATTCATCCAGCCAATCAAGAATGGGATTGTAAAAAGTTGCCACATCTTCCGGCAAGGACTTCCCAATAAATTCAAATATATTCTTTTCCGAATCTAGCTTTATACCCGGTGTTTCGTCTGTTTCTTCTAAATATAAGGCTTCCATTGTTGTCGACTTTCCTATTTCGCAATGTAAGTTTTTAAAATGAAAAATGAATATTTTTCATCAATGTTTTCGAATCGATATTCCAATTTACTCTCGGATCGCCTGATAATATCCACCAGGCCCAATCCGGCGCCCCCTTTGTCAGACAGTCCTTCGTTGAGAATTTTTCGCTGGTAATAATCCTTGACTTCCTTGGCCCCCATAAAATTAACTTTCATGAGCAAATCCTGAAGGCCCGGGATCTTCTCCCTTAACACAAAATTTCCCGATACTACGACATAACCTCCATCCTTGCTTGCCATCAAAAAGATTCCCCGGTTGTTCGAAAGTGAATCATACCTGTCCGGGTTATCGGCATGCTTATGAATGTTCTGCAAAAACTCCACCATGATGTGATAAACCTTGCGAATGAGCTTTGAATCTTCGTTTTGTTTATTCATGTTTTTTTCTGCGAGAGAAATAAAAGCAGAAGTGATGGTTTCGTCAATCTGACCTTCATAGATGATATGAATGTGGTATTTCTCCATGGAAAGATGATACTTGAATATCAAATCCATGAAGTCTTCTTTCTCTACTTTGTCTTTTTTAAGGAATCTCACAATATACTGATGCTGTTTCTACACGCTACTAAGATAGTTGAAAAATGAATTACGGCAAATTTGACAAAAAAAGAAGAAAAAATCAGTAAATCCCTAATATTTAGTTGCTAAAGACTTTTTATATTGAATGAAAAAACTGATCTTTGCCGCCCAAAATTTATTAACTAAATAGAATACAACGATGCCTACGAAAATTAGATTACAACGACAAGGTAAGAAGCGAAGCGCTTTTTATCACATCGTAATCGCAGACAGTCGTGCCCCACGAGATGGGAAGTTTATTGAAAAAATAGGCACTTACAATCCCAATACGAATCCGGCCACAATTGATCTGAGTTTTGACAAAGCCCTTAGCTGGGTGAAAACCGGTGCCCAACCCACTGAAACGGTTCGGGCCATTTTATCCTACGAAGGAGTTCTTTTCAAGAACCACCTTGACATAGGGGTTACCAAAGGAGCATTTTCAGAAAATGAAGCGACAAAACGCTTCGATGCCTGGAAATCGGAAAAGCTGAACAAGATTCAGAAGAAAATTGAAGGCTTGAGCAAACAAAGCACGGACCAATACAATGCTCAGCGAAAGGCCGAAGAAGAAGTAAATAAGAAAAGAGAAGCGGCCATCCTGGCTAAAACTTCGGCACTGGCGGACGAAGCAAGAGCTGCTGTGGAAAAAGCGCAAGCTGAATCCGCAGAATCTGAGGCTCCCGTTGCCGAAGCTCCTGTAGCTGAAGCTCCTGTTGTCGAGGAACCNNGTTGCTGAAGCTCCTGTTGCTGAGGAACCTGCAGCTGAAGTTCCTGCTGCTGAGGCTCCTGCTGCTGAAGAAGCAAAAGAAAGCGAAGAAGGCGAGGAAAAACCAGCCTAATTCAAATGGACCTTTCGCAATGTTATTACCTGGGATACATTTCCAGGGTCATTGGATCGAAAGGGAGATGTGAGATCAAATTGGACGTTGATCATCCGTCGGACTACAAAAAACTGGAATCGGTATTGATCTTGATGAATTCAAATGATCTGACACCGGTTCCTTTTTTTATCCAACAAGTTGTGGGATTTCAAGGAAATCAAATGAAGGTTGACCTGGCGGAGAATCAGGTAATCCCGGACGTTGCAATCCTGAAGGGAAAGCAGGTATATCTTCCGCTTTCATCGTTAAAACCTT
>DNDT01000156.1 GCA_003487525.1 Flavobacteriales bacterium | reverse complement strand
GTTCCCTCCACGGACAAGGAGGGTGGAATGAAGCGTGGGTGTGAGAGTCAGCGTGAGTGAGGAGAAAGACTAGTATACCGGCGCATAACCGTCCTTTCCTTCATCAATTGCTTTCTTTTTAATAATAGGCGCTACCAACAATAGTTGAAATATTAATACTAGTATTATTATCCTTTAGAGATATTGTCGGTGGCGCCTGTTACGTTTCTGAAATATTGGATTGATTACCAAGATGTTAAGAATTGGCGTCATATTCAACCGGACTTGGCGCGTTATTTGTCAAGAATATTTTGATTATTATCCTGGTCTATTTCCCAGACCCATTCCAAATTACCCCAGCCGAGAGGTAAAAACGCCCTATTTCTTAATTACCCGGTGAACGGACCTTCCTTGTTCTGATTCTATCTGAAGGAAGTATAAACCCGGAGGACCGGGAATCATTAATGTTAATTCACGCACTTCGATAAAAGACTCTTGGTAAACCAACTGACCATGAATGGTTCGTAGCGAAATTGAAACGTTGTCATATTCAATTCCAAAATCCAAATAAACCCTATCCTTAATTGGATTGGGATATATTATCGTCGGGTTATTGCCGGGAGCGTCTTCCATTCCAGCGGGCGCAAAAGTGATACATGCAGAAGTATCGATGCAACCGTTATCGTTGATTATCACTGCAAAGCGTCCGGCACCTGAAGGAGTATAACCGCGACCTGTGGCTCCGGCTATCTCCGAGAACCCACTGTCACATCGCAACCACTGATATATGGCACCTTCCGTTAATGCATAGATGGTGTTCATATTTACCGAAACGTTTGCGATAAATTCCTGAATTACCAGGTCAACCCTAACAATACTGTCACATCCATAGCGATTTACAATACTGTCAACATAGACGCCCGTTTTACTCCAATAATATTTCCCGCTTGGAGAAAGAAGGCTATCGCAAGTGATTTCTGAAATGTCATAGACAGACGGTTGACAGAGGATGTATTTAGAAATAAATCCATCGCCGCCACCATTATCGATTAACGCATTCACGGCAGTGTCAGGGTCAAAATCAACAGAGTCTCTGAAAACTCCGCTTACATAATATTCATCCCCATTTATGATAATCGATCCCCTGCAATATTCTGAATCCGTTCCGCCAATATTGAACCCCGTGACATAATCACCCGTAGAGTCCAGTAGCACGATGAAGTAATCAATGATTCCATGAGATTGAACCATTTTTAGTGCAGGTCCGGGGTCAAGATCAATAGATCCGCTAAAGTCACCCGTCAGCACAATTCTATTGCTATCAGCTGTCGATATTGTCCTACCCCAATCCTGTTGTGACGACCCAATTCTTTTTGCCCATACAAAGATGCCCGAGGAGTCCAATTTGCATAAAAAGACATCACTGGCCCCTGCACTTGTGAGATGATATACACCAGAACCCGGATTGAAATCTATCATTCCCAGGAATGATCCTGTAATCAGAACATTGTTGGAGTTATCAATGGCGAGGCCCACGACACTTGACATGTTGGTGCCCTGCAAACATTTAGCCCATTTAAGATCGGCGCCGGGATTGTATTTGGCAATAAACGTTGTTGTTGTAGAAGCAGTTAGAATAGCGGAACTTGTTTTGAAATCAAAATCAACAGAACCCGCATAATTGCCTGTCATGATCACATTTCCTTCTTTGTCGGGCTCCATATCTACAAAATTGTCTAACCCGGGGCCTCCGGTCGAATACGACCAGGCCTTTGAGCCATTTGAATTTAGCTTCACAAAAGCGATATCCGTGAGCCCCGCAGAGGTATGGTTGTCAACGGCGGGGCCCGGATCCAGGTCAATGGACCCGAAATAGGAGACAGCCATTATTACATTGCCCGAATCCACACATGCAATTTGAGGCATATTCGATGATGCAGAAGAGATAAAAGGCTTCACCCAGATTAAAGAGCCGAAAGAATTTAGTTTGCACACATACGCATTTTCATGGGTAGCCGATAAATTGACCACACCGGAAAGCGGGTCGAAATCGACCGTGCCATAAAATCTTCCGGCCACCAAAACATTTCCGTTATTGTCAATTTTAACATCATCTCCCTCATTAAATCCGCCCGAAAACGTTCTTGCCCAGATTAAACTTCCCTGGGGGCTATATTTCACAATGAACGTGTTTTTATCACCAACGGCATTCACGATGTAAGTCCCCGCACCGGGATCAAAATCACAACTTCCACGGAATTGCCCCGTGACTAGTATATTGCCGGAGTTATCGGTTGCAATTGAAACGGCATTGTCGAATGCGGTATCACCGATTTGACGGGTCCATCCGTGGTTAATGGAGGCATTGTTTTGCGCTAATGAATTATATGCTGATGCGCAAAAGAACAGAAAAAGGAAAATGAACCAAGTATTGGATTGGCTTGCTTTCATAATCATTCATTTTCTTCCATAAAGATAAAACATATCGGATAGGTTAATTTAGATTCGTTTTATATAGCCGTTTGGAGACAACATTCAAAAAGACGACCGGCATTGAAATCGAAAAAGGAGCGGGGGGAGTTAATTGCATGCTGAGCGACAAGCCAAGTCGAAAAGGCTTTCGTTGACCCGCGTTGTTGGCGAAGGTATAATCCCCGGGGACGAAGAGTGAGTGTGGGTGTGAGAGCGGAATAAAACAAATCAATAATTTACTAGGCCTTATATTAACCCATAAGGGTTAACCTGACAAAAATCATTGTTAATCTACGCATATTCGCTACCTTTAGTTGAGAGTACAAAATGTTATTATGGTTCGTTTGATAATGTTTGTTGGCAAACGGATATTAAAAAAAGCACTAGTCCTATTTTTTATAGGCTGTGTTTTGCTTAATAATTCATGCAAAAAAGAAGATGAAGCTCTGCCCCCAAACATGAAAAGGCCTTCATTTCAAGTTGATACCGTTCAGTTTTGGAAACCCATTATTGAAAAGAGCGCATATGCATGGAATCCAGAGGACATAAGTTTTACCACTTATGAATATGATTTTACCAAAAGCGGCTTGATGGAGGCCCGCAGAAAATTATTCGGCAACAAAGTTATCGATGAGATTAAGAACATTAAGTATGATGATCAAAACAGAATGACGTCATACGAATTACCAAACGAGTTCAGAACAGTACACATTATTTACGACATGAAGGGAAAAAAAATTCGCGAGTATTGGGAAGGAAATTTATCCCGGTTGCAAGAATGGTTTTACAATGACAAAGGGTGGGAAATAGCGTATAAAAAATCAGATGATGGTCGTGTAATAACGATGCGCAAAAATTACATTCACGATCAATCCGGAAATATACTACTCTATGATAAATATGATATTTATCCAAGAGATTTAGGGTGGGACAGCACTCTTACGGTACAGTCATTCACCTATAACCAATTCGACTCAATACTAACAGATTCATATTTCTTGGATAATAAGTTACTATATTATAACACATGGTCTTATAATGAACGGGGATACAGAATAGGAGTTAAGCAATATTTTGAGGGAAAATTGATGCTATCAGAAGACAATTTTCAATATGATACGTTCAACAATCTCACCCACTTCGAACGCCGCGATGCATCGAACGACATTATGTATGATATTTCATATGAACATTTTAAGTTTTTTACCTATTAAAAACAGTATGAAATAAATAAGTAGAATGAAAAAAGCTAATCCCAGCCCAACTACTAAGGCTTTTCAGCCCTAATAATACCCAAACTTCCCCAGGTCAAGATTTATAATCTCACTGAGCTTTTTGTTCGATTCGACATATCGCCCGGCCGCCCAGTTGTATGTTACCGAATTGACTTTTTCCAAAAGTCTTTTGTTCAAAAAGTCAGGGATCATGATGGCAAATAGTTCGGACAAAAACAAAGCGATTGGAGAGGTTACGTCGTTTGCCAGAAAGGAATAGTTGTTCAGGGAAGAAGAGGTTTTGAAAAAATTGAGAAAACGAAAGTAATAGTTCAGAAAGAAACGGGTTTTTTTGTTCCAAACGACATTCAGCCTGCGTTCGTCCAGTTCAATTTTTTTTCCAATAAACGAACTTAATTTCTCAAGAAAGGCCAGACCGTCCTCCACAAACAACTCGTAGGGCAATACCAGCACATTTTCGGCCCCAAAGAGTTCTTGATAGCGGGACACCAAGGGATAATAATCGATGTGATTGGGCGAAAAATCCGGTCTTTTTCCATCGTAGGTCAGGTTCAAGTATTTGTAAATGCCGTGGGTTCCCCCAGCAGACAAATACTGAAAGTAGTTTGACACAACGAAAGACTTTTGCTCCCTGAGCACGATGAGAATTTTTCCTTTTGGAAAAACGTTTTTTATTCTGCGCGCTATAACGGAAGAGTCAAACCCCGAACTATGCGGATTTCCCGATAAGCGCTCATGGGACATCACAAAAAAAGCCTTCTCCCGGTTTTGTTTCGCTTTTAAAATGGTCTTTAGTTCACGCCTGATGGTTTTTTCATTTGAGTCAAATGGATTAAGCAGGTTGTGTGTTTCGTCAAAAACAAAATGCCTGGCAAGTGAGCTTTCTCCGGATCCGTTGACACATAAAGGTTGAAACGTTTCGTTCTTGGAAACAAACAATTCATTCTGCAGCCAGGTCGTTCCGGTTTTGTGATAGCCGATATGAATCAGAATATTTTCCATGCACAAAGATCATTGTCGCCGCACATGACAACGGCGAAAAACGAATCCTCTATAAAAGTTTATGAGTCTGGTAGGGGCTAAAAATAGAATAAAAGAGGTTTTTATCAAACTGTGAAAGTCAAAAAGAAAAGAAGTAAGCATTGAGGCAATAAATTCTAAAAGAAGATGTTTACTTTTCACACTTGTTATGCATCGTAAAGCCATGCGGTATCTTTTCTTCGTTTTTCTCAGTGTGATTTCCCTGCAGGTTTCGGCTCAAAATACGGAGCTTGGAATTGGACAGTGGCGAGAACACCTTCCGTTCAACCGGGCTAATTCGGTCAGCGCAGGAAACGGCAAAATCTATTGCGGTTCAGAAGCGGCCTTTATTGAATACGATTTAAACAGTGACCAAATAACCCGGCATTCAACGGTATCGGGTTTAAGCGATATAGGAATTGAAGTTCTCAAATTCAACACGTACACAAACTCACTTCTTGTCGCCTACAAAAACGGAAATCTCGACATAGTGAAAGGAAGCGTGGTCACCAACATTCCGGCCGTTAAGGACGCCAATATTATTGGCGACAAGGGCGTTTACAACATACGGTTTGAGAAGGAACTGGCGTATTTATCCTGCGGTTTCGGAATAGTGGTGGTTAACATGAGTCGCCGGGAAGTCAAGGACACGTATTTGATTGGAAAAAACAGCAAGCCTATCCATGTGAACGACGTCTTTATTGCAAATGGAAACAATCAAATAATCGCCGCGACCGAGAGCGGAGTTATACAGGCGAATCTTGATGATAATTTGTCGGATTTTAATTCCTGGAGCCTTGA
>DNDT01000157.1 GCA_003487525.1 Flavobacteriales bacterium | reverse complement strand
AAAACCGGATTCCGGAAAAATGTCCAAGCACTTTCAGTTTGAAACTGGATTAAGTGTCACAGGTTCAAATGCAGACCACCGTACAGCGGTACTGCCTTCGGAATATGGCACGGTTGCGATAAACCTGCACAATGCGGTAGCCGGTCTTACCCGAAATCAAAAGGTTTCAGGCGGAAACGACTCGTATGCTTCGGCAATCAATCACGCAGCGGAGGAACTGGCTTCAAATCAGGGAAAATCGCTTGTAGTGTGCGGTTCCAACAACAAGAACATCCAAGTCCTTGTCAACTCCATCAACCATATGTTAAAGAACTATGGCAGTACCGTTGACATCGATCATCCCTCATACCTGAGAAAAGGAAATGATGCAGACCTCAAGATGCTTGCCGACGAAATGAATGCGGGAAAGGTGGACGTGCTGATAAACTGCAACGTCAATCCGGTTTGGACCCTTCCTTCTAGCTTTGCATTTGCAAGTGGTCTGGAAAAAGTTGGATTCAAGGTATCGACTTCGCTTTACCGGGATGAAACGGCACAAATGTGTGATTTCACCTGTCCGGATAATCACTACCTGGAGTCCTGGGGGGACGCAAATCCATGCGACGGAAAATACGCACTGACTCAGCCTGCCATTTCTCCTCTGTACAACACCAGACAATTGATTGAGAGTATTTCAATTTGGAGTGGTGGCTCGGACAAGGCCTATGATTCAATTCGAAAATTCTGGAATGAGAACCTGCTCGGCAAGCAGTCGGAAAGCGTCTTCTTTGACCAATTCTGGAACAAATCCGTCGAAAAAGGTGTTTTCGAAATAGCCGGATCCGAAGAGCATGAAGCTCTGGAATTCACTGCCGATGTTTCAGCTGCTGCAAGCGGATTGTCCGGAAAATCATCCGGAACGTACGAACTTTTCCTGTATCAGAAAACAGGCATTGGTGACGGTCGTCATGCAAACAATCCCTGGTTGCAGGAATTACCCGATCCGATTACCAAGATTACCTGGGACAATTACGTTACCATGGCCGCATCGGACATGATTGCGCTTGGATTTAACGTTCATCTTGGTCAGGAACAGGAATCAAACATGATCACGATTACTTCGGGTGATGTTGTAAGCGAAAGCATTCCGGTTGTGGCTCAACCCGGTCAAATGCCGGGTACCTTGGGACTGGCTCTGGGTTACGGTCACAAGGCCTGGAAAATCGCTGAAAAAATTGGTGTGAATGCTTATCCGTTTACCGGCTTTGATGGTACGGTTACGTATGAGGCTTTTGGTGTAACCGTCGCCGAGTCACCTGAAAAATTCAATCTGGCCGCTACTCAAACCAGTCATACCATTATGGGAAGGGACAGTGTGGTGAGAGAAACGACACTTGAGACTTTCAATAAAGGAAACCGGGAGGAATACAATCCGGTTGTCACGCTGGCCACACACGAAGGACTGAAAGCGGTAAAAGGAATAACCCTTTGGGAAGAGCACAAGGAATATGAAATGGGCCACCTTTGGGGCATGAGTATCGACCTGAATACATGTACCGGTTGCGGTTCTTGTGTTACAGCTTGCTTCTCTGAAAACAACATTCCGATCGTTGGTAAGGACGAAGTCCGAAGGGGAAGGGAAATGCACTGGATGCGCATTGACCGATATTACAGCACGGATGCCAATGAAAGCGATTCCAGCATTGGTGGTTACCGCGAACGCGAGAATCCGGGTGCCATGCCCGAAGTGGTATTCCAGCCGATGATGTGTCAGCACTGTAACAATGCTCCTTGCGAGACTGTTTGTCCGGTTGCGGCTACAACACACAGCTCCGAAGGACTTAACCAAATGACGTACAACCGTTGCATCGGAACAAGGTACTGCGCAAACAACTGTCCTTACAAGGTTCGCCGGTTCAACTGGTTCAACTACATTGCCGATAGCAAATTCACAAGTCACAATCCATCTCAGGACGATTTGGGCAGAATGGTCTTAAATCCGGATGTTACGGTTCGTGCAAGAGGTGTAATGGAAAAGTGCAGCATGTGTGTTCAGCGAATTCAGACAGGAAAACTGGAAGCCAAAAAGAAGGGAACCGCGGTCGAAGACGGAGCCATTTCTACCGCATGTGCGTCAGCCTGTCCGACCAATGCAATCACGTTCGGTGATTTCAACGACAAGAAGAGTGCCTTGGCACAAAATGGACTTAGTGATCGTGCCTTCAGAGTAATTGAAGACGTGGGAACGAAATCCAATGTTATCTATATGACCAAGGTCAGAAATAAAGAAAAAACAGAAGCTTAATTTAATCAACGTAGCATGTTCAGGGAAGCTGAAATTAGGGTACCGCTCATTTTAGGTCACAAGACCTACCACGACATCACAGAAGATGTATGTCGTCCAATAGAAAACAAAGCGAGCAAGCTATGGTACATCACAATTACCATCTCGGGGATATTGGCACTCTGGGGCCTGGGTTGCATTCTTTATCTTATCGGTAGAGGAATTGGAGTCTGGGGATTGAATAAAACCGTAGGCTGGGCCTGGGATATCACGAATTTTGTGTGGTGGGTCGGAATTGGTCACGCAGGAACATTGATTTCGGCAGTACTCTTACTGTTCAGACAGCGGTGGAGAATGGCGATTAACCGGTCTGCAGAGGCGATGACCATTTTTGCCGTAATGATGGCAGCGCTGTTTCCCGGTATTCACATGGGACGAATCTGGCTGGCCTATTTTGTGTTCCCGCTTCCGAATCAGTTTGGTTCACTTTGGGTAAACTTTAACTCACCGCTTCTTTGGGACGTGTTTGCGATTTCGACGTATTTTTTCATTTCACTGGTTTTCTGGTACATCGGGCTGATTCCTGATTTCGCGACCATCCGTGACAGAATCAAGCACCCGGTTCAGAAGAAAATCTACAGTTTACTGAGTTTTGGATGGACGGGAAATGCCAAGGCCTGGACGCGATTTGAAGAAGTTTCACTGGTACTTGCCGGTCTTGCGACCCCACTGGTTTTCTCGGTTCACTCCATTGTAAGTATGGACTTTGCCACCTCGGTGATTCCGGGTTGGCACACCACCATCTTCCCGCCGTATTTCGTGTCGGGTGCCGTTTTCTCGGGCTTTGCGATGGTATTGACCCTGGTGTTGATCATGAGAAAGGTCTTTCATCTTGAAAACTATGTGACCATCAAGCACGTTGAATACATGAACATCGTCATCATTGTGACGGGTTCCATCGTAGGTGTGGCGTATTTAACCGAGTTGTTCATTTCGTGGTACAGCGGAGTCGAATACGAGTCTTATGCGTTTATCAACCGTTTCAGCGGTCCATACGCCTGGGCTTACTGGTCCATGATGACGTGTAACGTAATCTCACCGCAACTGTTCTGGATCAAAAAAATCAGAACGAGTTTGATCGCCACGTTCATTCTATCCATTGTGGTGAACACCGGAATGTGGTTCGAGCGATTTGTTATCATCGTTACTTCACTGCATAGGGATTACCTTCCTTCAAGCTGGTCAATGTTTCACCCCACATTTGTGGACATCGGAATATTTCTCGGAACAATAGGAATCTTTTTCACGATGTTCCTGCTGTTTGCAAGGTATTTCCCGGTACTGGCTTTGAACGAATTGAAATCAATTCTGAAAATCTCGGGAGAGAGTTATAAAAATGAACAATCTGCAGATTCACAACATTAAACGACATGGCAGGAAAAGTGCTTTACGCAACATACGATGACGATCACAAGTTGGTGGAAGGAGCCAAGACTCTTGTTGGCAACGGAATACACATCAGCGATGTTTTTTCTCCGTTTCCCATTCACGGCATTGACCCGATAATAGGAATCAAGAGAACGAGGCTGGCAATTTGTGCATTTATTTATGGCATTACCGGGATGTCCCTGGCCCTTCTGGGGTTCTGGTATTTCATGATCAGCGACTGGCCGATGATTATTGGAGGAAAACCGAACATGACCCTGATTCAGAATCTACCCGCATTTATTCCTGTGACATTTGAGTTCACCGTTCTATGTGCAGGACACGGAATGGCCATCACCTACCTTCTCCGAAACTGGACACTTCCCGGAGTACAGGCAAGAAATCCGTATAAGTACACCACAGATGACAAGTTTGTGATGGAGATTCACCCTGATCACCAGGCAGTGAAAGGAGAGGAGTTGAAGAAAATGATAGAAGAAACAGGATCAATTTTGGTAGAAGAAAAATGATGTTGAAAAAAAATGATCTTATGAAAACGCAACGTTTAACGGGCATTTTTTCCTTGGTTGGGATAACCCTGATGCTGATCGGCTGTAATCCCAAGGGACCGGGTGTCGAATACATGCCGGACATGTACCGCTCACCGGCCATTGANNGGTGCAACCTTGACAAATCCGTATGAAGCGAATGAAGCCAATCTTGCAGAAGGAAAGGTTTTATATGGATTTATGTGCAAGCATTGTCACGGTGCCAAGGGAGACGGAAAAGGTACCATCACAAACCCGGTCTATGGTGCAGTACCTTCCTATTCGGATAAATTACCAAGCAGGAGGGGCGGACGCTCAATGAGTGAATTGAAAGCAGGACACATCTATCACACCATTTATTATGGATTAAATGCCATGGGACCTCATGCTTCAATCATCAATGAAGATGAGCGCTGGAAGATCATATTATACGTTCAAAGCCTTCAGGGAAACGATAAAGTGACTAATGCGGATGTTGTTGCAGAAAGTAGCACTGGAACTGAGACTCAAACAACAAATTAACGAGAGAAGAAGATGGAATACAGCTTTTCAGGTAAATTAAAGATCACAACATTCATCATGATGGCGATTGGCATCGTGGCGATGATTGTAGGGTTTATGACTGATGATTCAGCGCATCAAACCAGGTTTTGGGCCAATTTCTTGGTCAATGGATTTTTCTTTATGGGGATATCCCTTGGAGCACTTTTCTTTATTGCCTTTCAGTTTGCCGCAGAGGTAGCCTGGTCCGTGGCCGTAAAGAGGGTTTTCGAGGCGGTTATGGGCTTTGTTCCGGTGGGATCAGTAATACTTATTGTTGTTTTCCTTGCGGGAACGTTTCACCTTCACCACCTGTACCACTGGATGGATCCCGATGTGTACGATGTTAATTCGGAGCATTACGATGCGGTCATTGCTGGTAAAAGTGCCTATCTGAACCAACCTTTCTTCTGGATCAGAACCCTTGTTTATCTGGCTACCTTCTTCCTGTTTGCACGATATTTCAGAAAGACTTCCCTTGAACAGGATACCATAGGCGGTTCTGCCATTCACTTT
>DNDT01000016.1 GCA_003487525.1 Flavobacteriales bacterium | reverse complement strand
AAATCAAAGATCAGAGATCAGAGATCAATTTAACCACTTAACCTATACCACCCCAATAATCATATTTCCAACTGACCCACCTCACCTCTTCAAAGTCATGTCGGGCGTATTTTAGGCATCACATATTACATCAATTTGCTTTTTACTTTACCACTCATTATATTTAAGGCCCTTTCGACAAATTTTCGGACACAGGGCACACATATTTCAAATCTAACAACATGAAAGTATACGACGATAAACACATAAAAAACGTGGCACTTGTTGGAGCCTCGGGAAGTGGCAAGACAACCCTTGCCGATACGATGCTTTTTGAAGCCGGGCTCATAAACAGAAGAGGGACCATCGAAGCCAAGAGTACCACCTCCGATTATCACGACATCGAAAAAGAACGCGGTGCCTCTGTTTACGCAACGCCCCTTCACACCGAATGGAGAAACTACAAGATTAACCTTATTGACACCCCGGGACTTGATGATTTCGTGGGAGAAGTCCTTGCTTCGCTTCGGGTAGCTGATACTTGCATCATGCTGATAAACGGTCATAAAGGAGTTGAAGTAGGTACCGACCTTATCTGGAACTATGTCGATCGATACGCAAAGCCGGTCATTTTTGCGATCAACCAGCTGGACCATCCTTCGGCTAATTTTGACCTGAGTTACGCCAGTATAAAAGAACACTATGGAAACGATGCCGTCCTGATGCAGTATCCGATAAATCTGGGCGACAATTTCAATTCCATCATTGATCTCTTGAAAATGAAAATGTACAAGTTTGGCCCCGACGGTGGAAAGCCCGAAAAACTTGAAATACCAAGAGATGAAAAAGAAAAAGCCGAAAAACTTCACAACGAATTGGTCGAGAAAGCCGCCGAAAACGACGAGGCGCTCATGGAGTTGTATTTCGAAAAAGGAAACCTGAGTGAGGATGAATTGAGACAAGGAATTAAAATCGGAATGATGAAGCACGAACTCTTTCCTATTTTCTGTCTTTCAGGTTTAAAAGATATGGGAAGCGGTCGGTTAATGGGCTTCATTGACAATGTTGCTCCAAGTGCCCCGGAAATGAAACCACAACCAACCGTCGATCACAGCAATTTGGAGTGCGACCCGGCCGGACCAACCGTGCTTTTCGTTTTCAGGACCCTGTTTGAACCGAGTCTCGGAAAACTGACCTTCTTCAAGGTCATGTCCGGAGAGCTAAAGACGGGCATGCATTTAACAAACTCACAGACCGGTCAGAATGAACATATAAACCAACTGTTTATCATGGATGGAAAAAACAGAAATCCGATAGACAAACTGGTTGCCGGTGACATCGGTGCCACGCTTAAATTGAAGGACACAAACACCAATGACACCTTGAGTGTTGAAGGAACAGAGGTCCGTATAAAGCCGATCATCTTCCCCGAACCTCGTCACTCCGTGGCCATCTTCGCCGAAAATAAAAACGAAGACGAAAAACTCACCGAAGCCTTGCGAAAGATTCAGGCCGAAGACCCGACGGTTGAGGTTGGATACAATACCGAATTAAAACAACAGATTATTGGTTGCCAGGGAGACCTTCATCTGTCCGTCGTTGAGTGGACATTGAAACATGTTCACGGAATAGATGTTCGCTTTGAATCCCCAAGAATTGCCTACAGGGAAACCATTCAGAAATCGGGTAATTCGACGTACAAACACAAAAAGCAATCCGGAGGTGCCGGACAGTTTGGAGAAGTCACCATAAAAATTGAACCGTACAAAGAAGGGATGGCCGATCCGGAAGGATTCAACATCAGGGGCGTAAAAGAATTCGATTTGAAATGGGGAGGAAAGATGGTCTTTTACAACTGCATCGTCGGTGGAGTTATTGACCAGCGATATATTCCTGCCGTTCAAAAAGGAATTTTGGAACGAATGGAGGAAGGTCCGCTTACCGGTTCGTATGTGCGAGATGTTCGGGTGATTCTTTACGATGGTAAAATGCACGCGGTGGATTCGAATGATATTTCATTCAAAATTGCAGGCGCACAAGCCTTTAAAGAAGCGTTTATTCAGGCAAGTCCCAAATTGCTTGAACCCATACACGAACTTGAAATTCTTGTTCCCGAAGAATTATTGGGCGATGTAATGACAGACTTGCAAACACGAAGATCCATCATCATGGGCATTGAATCGAAAGGCAAGTACCAGACAATCAAAGCCAGAACTCCGCTGGCTGAACTGGATAGTTATTCCACACGCCTTCGTTCGATTACTCAGGGAAGAGGTAGTTTCAGGGGGGAATTTTCCGAATTCGCAACTGTTCCCGGAAACCTTCAGGAAGATCTCATCAAGAACTATTCGAAACAGGAATTGGTAAATAGCTAAGCAAGGTTGCGTCCAAAGCGCAGAAACCCGTCTTCAACAAGGAGGCGGGTTTTTATTTTAAGTAGGGGATAAGGGGATAGGTTGATTTTAACCTTATCTTTCCGATGAAGTTCTTCCTGAGCTTTCATCCGCCCATACCCTTATAGACTTGTCCGCAAGGTCTTCGTTGACATCAGTTAAAAACAAAGAATCAGTTTTTTGGGAAGGAGAAGAATAAAACCTGACTTTTGCGGTCGGAATTCTATGAACACCATCGACCTTACCTCAGGCTCCATCTTCAGACATTTAATGAAAATGACCTTTCCGATGATGATTGGCATCATCAGTATGGTGGCATTTAATCTCATCGATACCTTTTATGTCGGATTACTCGGGAGCCGGGAACTGGCAGCCCTGAGTTTTACCTTTCCGGTTGTAACGGTTATTTTCAGCCTGGTTCAGGGACTTGGCATCGGAACCACCGCCATTATTTCAAAATCGATCGGAAGGGGTGACATGAATGCCGCTGCCATGGAAACCACGAACAGTTTGATTCTGGGTGTCGTCGTTGCCGGAATATTTATCCTTTTCGGCCTCTCGACAATTGACTTTTCATTTGAAACCCTCGGCGCTTCGAAAGATCTGATTCCCATGATCAGAGATTACATGGAAGTCTGGTACATCGCGGTCTGGTTTGTGGTTGTCCCCTTTTTGGGCAATTCGGCCATGCGCGCAACCGGAGACGCAACCACGCCAACTATGATCATGTTGTTTGCCGTTTTCCTGAACGG
>DNDT01000322.1 GCA_003487525.1 Flavobacteriales bacterium | reverse complement strand
CACCGGCGCCATCCTGACCCCGATTGTGCTGCTTTTCCATTAAGAGGTAAAGCTTGTCTTTTCCGTAAGAAGTGGTGTGGTATTTATCCTGATAATGGCGTAAGGGTTTCAGTAACCTAACTAGGGCTATTCCGCATTCGTGTTTGATTACATCACTCATTCACATTTAGTATCAAAATCCTGATGCAAAATTAGATTTAATTCCCAAACGAGGCCAAAAACGAAACAACTCGAAACGAATAAATTTCTATTTTTGGTCTCTTAATACAACTGCTATTTCATGAAAATCACAAATACAATAACCCTGACCGCAATGGCCATTACCTTACTAGCTTCTTGTGCTCAACCGGAAGAAAACAAAGACAATGAAATGAATGACACGATTGCGAAGGATGAATTCGTATGGATGACGGAGCAATTTGCGGACATCAAGATGATCAGGTACCAGATTCCGAGTTTCGATAAACTGAATCTGCAACAGAAAAAACTTGCCTATTATCTGACCGAAGCGGGATATTGCGGAAGAGACATTATCTGGGATCAGAACTACCGATACAACCTGAAAATCAGAAATGCATTTGAAGGAATCGTCAGGAATTATACCGGAGACAAAGAAAGCGAAGACTGGAAAAATTTCATGGTCTATGTGAAGCGAATTTGGTTTTCGAATGGCATCCACCATCACTATGGAATGGACAAATTCGAACCCGGTTTTTCGGAGGAATATTTAAAATCTCTTTTTGACAATACCGGTGTCAGTCTTGATCAGGAAATTGTAAATGTACTTTTTGATCCGTCGCTGGATGCCAAAAAAGTAAATCTTGATCCGGATAAAGGCCTGGTTCTGGGATCGGCTGTCAATTTTTACGATCCCGACATTACGGAAAAAGAAGTGGACGCCTACTATAAGAAAATCATGAAACCAAATGACGAAGAACCGATTTCTTATGGATTGAATACGAAAGTTGTCAGAAACGAAAAGGGTCAGCTTGAAGAAGTTGTGTGGAAGGCAGACGGGATGTACGGGCCTGCAATTCAGAAGATTATTTACTGGCTTGAAAAAGCAGTCGGTGTTGCCGAAAATCAGGCGCAGGGCGATGCCTTGAAATTGCTCATCGACTATTACAAAACCGGAGACCTTAAAACCTGGGATGAATACAATATTGCCTGGACAAAGGCCACTGAGGGGGATGTCGATTACATCAATAGCTTTATCGAAGTGTACAATGACCCAAAAGGGTACAAGGGATCGTATGAATCCATCGTACAAATTAAGGATTTCGAGGCGACAGAACGAATGAAGGTTGTATCTGACAACGTACAGTGGTTCGAAGACAACAGTTCAATTGCCGATGAGCACAAAAAGAAAAATGTTGTCGGAGTAACGTACAAGGTTGTGAATACCACAGGTGAATCAGGAGATGCCTCTCCTTCCACGCCAATTGGGGTCAACCTACCAAACGCAAACTGGATACGGGCGGCACACGGTTCTAAAAGCGTTTCGCTCGGAAACATTATCGAAGCTTATGACAAGGCCGGAGGTAAAGGATTGTTAAAGGAGTTTACCCTGACGGACGAAGAGTATGAACTTGCCGAAAAGCATGGTAGTATTGCAGGAAAAATGCACACGGCCCTTCATGAAGTGGTCGGACACGCTTCCGGAAAACTCAACAAAGGTGTCGGCACTCCCAAAGAGACACTGAGAAGTTATTCGTCGACTCTGGAAGAAGGAAGGGCTGACCTTGTAGCGCTTTATTTCATTTACGATCCCAAGCTTGTCGAACTTGGGTTGATTGAATCTTTGGATGTTGGGAAGGCTGAATACAACGGGTATATCAGAAACGGAATGATGGCCCAGCTGAGGAGATTGAAACTCGGCGACGTTGTTGAAGAAGCACATATGAGAAACCGCCAGTTGATAGCCAAATGGTGCTATGAAAAAGGTCAGGCTGAAAATGNNGTTGACAACAAAACCTATTTCGTAGTGAACGATTACGATAAATTACGAACACTTTTTGGTCAGCTCCTGAAAGAAATTCAGCGCATTAAATCAGAAGGAGATTACGAAGCCGGAAAAAATCTGGTAGAAACTTACGGAGTTAAGGTCGACCCCGACCTTCATGCGGAGGTATTGGAAAGATCGGAAAAACTGAATATCGCACCTTATGGAGGATTTATCAATCCCAGGTTGGTGCCCGTCACAGACGAAAATGGAGAAATCACGGATGTTCAGGTTGAATACCCCGATGATTTTACATCTCAGATGCTGGAGTACGGTGAAAAATATGGTTTTCTTGTTGATTAATAGAAAGAATAATTAAAAATTTGAAGAGGTTATTGTTTATAGTTTTATTTTTCGAAAACGGGCATAATCGTTAAAAGTGTTAAATTGCGGAGTGAGAATTATGATTAGACAGCTAACAGCGGTATTATTTGTTGTGTTACTGACCTTGGGAGCAGATGGCAACTATGACACCAACGCCAAGATCAAGGCTGTGTATATCTATAACTTTACAAAGTACATCGAGTGGCCAAAGGATTACCGCGAGACTTCATTTGTGATCGGAGTGCTGGGAGATACCCCATTGTACGAGGAACTGGAAAAGATTTCTGCCACCAAAAAAGTCTTTGAACAGCCAATTGAAATAAAGAAGTTTACAAGTGCCAGTGACTTGAACAAGTGCCACATTCTTTACATTCCTTCTGGAAGCAAAGAGCCGTTTTCGTCGGTCGTTACAAAAATAAAGAGCTATAGTACACTAATTGTTACAGATACCCCGGGGATGGCGGCTAAGGGATCTGCTATAAATTTTGTTATTATGGCGAACAGACAAAAATTTGAACTGAATGAATCAAATGCCGTCAAGTATAATCTCAAAGTGAGCAATAGCCTTGAAGCTCTTGCTATTCTTGTTAATTAATGGGCCCATGCAAAAACTGATTATCCTCCTTCTGCTTGCAACCTCAAGTCTTTTTGCCCAAACAGGCAAAGTGCTGGAGGCCTATAATAGTCTGGCTTCTAATGATTTGAAGAATGCCAAAATACTAATTGATGAAGCAGCAAAAGAACCATCAAATCTTAAAGATTACCATTTTTGGTATTGGAAAGGGTTTATTTACAAGGATTTATATAAAGAACAGGACAAAGGGGTTAATCACCAGTCAGTTTTCAGGGACGAGGCTGTTGCGGCATTTACCAAAGTACTTGATTACAAAGAAAAACTTCCGGAAGACACCCTTACCAGTGTGTTGAAACTGCTCAGTTACTTTAGTTCAACGTATTTCAACAGTGCCGTTATTTCACTGGATACCACCAAGTATGAGATTGCCATTGAAAACTACGAGAAATTTCAGAGTACGTCGAAATTGGTTGACCCTACCGTTGATTTGCGCGATCGGGACATCAAGTTTAAAATGAAACTCGCCACGGTTTATGTAGCCCTTTACGAAGTCAGGGCAAATCAGTCAACGGGAGACATATTTTTTGACAAAGCCAAAGAGGAATACAGCGAAATTATTCGAATGGATCACGATAACCTGACAGCCAACTACAATTTGGGCATTCAGTTTTATAACAAAGCAGTCAACATCATTAAAAACCTGGATGTGGGAACTTCGCTCGAAGATCTGGCCGAAAAAGAAGATATCTGTGTTGATCTGTTTCTGCAAGCCTTGCCCTATGTTAAAACAGCCTATGAGTTGGACCCAACCCGTAAAGAGACCCTTATCGGACTCACAGGTATATACTGGAGTCTAAATGACATAGAGAAATTTCAGTTTTATCAGGATAAACTCAAGCAAATTGAGTAATCTCCTTTGTGAAACACACAAGGAAACATGAAGATCAGATATACCATAGCCTGGAAAATAGGCACTGGATTTGCTGTTCTTATCGTTCTCACAACGCTGGTTTTTTACGCCACCAACAAGACGCTTGCCGAAAGTAAACGGATAAGCGACGACATCAACGAAATTTACAATCCATCCGTTTTCCAGCTTGAGGTGCTCAAACTTGAGTTGCTTAAGTCTCATACCTATATGACCGAGTGGGTAAGAAGGCAGAGCAGTGAAGATGCCGACAACAAGAAAGCCTATATCGAACTTGTTGAAAAAGACATTCCGAAGACCAAGGAGGCAATAAGGAAACTTTACAGCAAGTGGATAGATCAGGAAAAGCACATTGCGGAAAAGATATTTGGCAGTCTGGACACATTGCTGGGTGTTCATGGAGAAATTCGAAACAACCTGAGCAAATGGGACGATTACGACGACCCCGAGGCACAGTTCCTTTCGGATTTCGCACTCGAAGAAGCCCAAACCAAGCTGGAACATATTAACCTGGCTCTTCAGGAACTTATCGTGAGGCAAAAAAACAATGCGATCAATGTTTCAAATGACATGGTTACCTCATTCGAAAGACTTCAAAAAATAGTTGTCATCGGTGCATTTGCTCTTTTGATTATTGGTATTGTCATTAATTTTCTGACTGCCCGCAGTATTGTCAACCCGGTCAACTATGCAAAAAGTATTCTGCTGGATTTGAGTAAAGGGATTATCGAACGAAGGCAAATCAAGTCGAGAAAAGATGAGATTGGTGAAATGACCCAGGCCATGANNGAATGAACATGACCAAGGATTTCGCCAATGCACTCGGTCAGGGAAATTATGAGTTTCCGTATACCTTGTTGAGCACACAGGACGAGTTGGGTCGTGACTTGCTGAAGATGCGTGTGGATTTGGCGGAGAATGAGCGAATTCTGGAGGAAAAAGTCCGGCTGAGAACCGCCGAAGTAGTTGCTCAAAAAGAGGAAATTGAGAAGCAAAGCGAGGAGATTGGAAGGCTGTACGATGAGGTGACGGACAGTATTGTGTACGCCAAGAGAATACAGGAGGCCGTGCTAAGGCCGATGAATGAGGTCAGAAAAATACTCCCCAATTCCTTCGTCTTTTTTATGCCGAAGGATATTGTCTCAGGTGATTTTTATTGGGTGGAACAAAAAAACGGAATTTCATATTTTGCCGCGTCAGATTGCACCGGACACGGTGTTCCGGGAGCTTTTATGAGCATCATTGGTCACAATGGACTCGATCTGGCTATGAATTTCTGTGAAACTCCTGCGGAGTTGCTCGATGCGTTGAACCAGACCTTAAAAGAAAGCTTGAATCAGGATACAGGGGAAACTGAAACCAAGGATGGCATGGATATTGCACTTTGCTCGATAGATCAAAAAACGAACGTTCTGCAGTATGCCGGAGCCTTTAACCCTTTATATGTTGTCAGAGATGGAGAGTTAGTCATTACAAAAGCCGATAAATTTCCAGTCGGTAGTTTTCTGGACGTTCAATTGCAGAAGTTTACCAACCACGAATTAAAAATGAAAAAGAACGACATGGTGTACATCTGTTCAGACGGATACCAGGATCAGTTTGGTGGACCCAAAGGGAAAAAATTCATGGTCGGGCATTTAAAAAGGCTGTTCACTGATATTGCCGACAAAGACATTGATGATCAAAAACAATTGCTATACAAGCAGTTCAAGGATTGGCAGGGAGATCATGAACAGGTAGATGACATTCTGGTCATCGGCCTTAAAATCACTTAAGAGAAAGACGGTAGATGTTGTGGTAGGACAGCTTTGGTGACATGCGTTCGTATTTCATCTGCGGCAGACTATTCTTCATCACCTCTTCAAACCATCTCGGTGCAAAAGTCAACACGTACAGGTTCGGGTTTCTCTGATCAATGATACCCTTTTGGATTAAAAAGTGAAACAAGGGCACAAATTTTCCGCTTTTCTTAGGAATGGTAGGTGGGTACTCAAACCGATTGTACCCGGGGCGCAGGCCACGTCCCTGTGAAATTTCAAACAACACCAGGTATTGATACCCGAGTTCGTTTTTTGCCGAAACCTGTCTGGCACAAACCGTACTGTAATATTTCAAATTGTTTTTGTGCAAATATTCACCTTCGGAAACCCGGTCAATTTCATTGGCCATAACAATGGGATATCCATTTTCTTTCACCTCTTTTATGAGTGGGTCCAAATAAGACATTCCGTATTCGTCCGATTGGTAAAAATTGTACATCATGGTATTTATTTTCTCCCCATCCAGAATGGCTTTGTGCAAGGTCTTGTTGACGTTTTCACGGCTGTAATAATAAGATCCTATGCAGTAAATGAATACCACCGATAAAAGACCCATCGGGTACTTTTTGACCCATCGGTTGTCTTTGAGCAAGGCGTAAATCGAAATGGCGCTGAGCAGGGCGAAAGGTCC
>DNDT01000189.1 GCA_003487525.1 Flavobacteriales bacterium | reverse complement strand
GGAATTTCTTGTGTTTTTCATCTATTGTGAAAAGATTGAAATTCAGGTCTCGTACAAAAGTTGTATTGACGATGATGCCGTCCTGGTTTATGACATAAATGTCCTGTTTCAGGCCAAGGTCGCGTCTTACGTTCTCCAGGTTGAGATATTGGATACTGTCCGTATTGCTGAAAAATTCATTTACGAGGATACGGCTGACCGTTTCCAGGTATTTGTCCATATCCTTCTCGACAGATTCAAGGGATATTTCCTGAAAAGTGAGGACGTTGGTGATTTCATTTTGAATCCGCTCGTTTTTTTCCTTGTGAGCGGACATCAATAACTCCTTGTTTCTGCTGTAATTGAAGTAAGCAAGAATTATCAGCGACAACACCAATGGAAGAATGATGTTGATGAGTAATTGGCGAAAAACGCTTGTCTTTTTTACAAATTCCATCGAGCTGCAAATTACCCCATTATTCCATTACGGTAACAAGTAAAAGTAAATGTCTTTGGATAAATTTATAAAATTATCCACCGATCGCTATCATGGATCGGTTTTGGGCGTATTGAACCGCGGCTTTTTCGTTGTTAAAATCAATTCTTCCGGCAGCGGTCTTTTTCTTTCTCAAAATATTCTCCCTAATCAGCGGCATAAGATTTTCCCCAATCCTCAGAGGGCTTAGCAAATCTGTTTCGTCATTCGAAAAAAGACAGTTTTTCATCTTACCATCGGCGGTCAGTCTGAGTCTGCTACATCCCTGACAGAAAGGGTTTGAAACAGTGGAAATGATACCAAATTTAGCACCGGTAGCAGGTATTAGATAGTTCTCCGAAGTTGAGTCATTGGGTGAAATTATCGGTTCGATTGCACCATAAACTGAAATATCCCTGAGTATTTCTTTGCGGGTATAGACCTTTTCGTATTCCCATGAATTGCCAAAAAACGGCATGTATTCAATAAACCTGATTTCGACCCCCAGTGCTGCGGCATAGTTAACGAGATCAATGATTTCATTGTCATTAAATCCTCTCAACAAGACTACGTTTAATTTCACCTTCATCTTTCTCCTCACCATTTCTTCGATGTTGGTTTTAACAGCACCTAACAGATCCCGTTGAGATATTTGAATGAATTTCTCTTTTTGAAGCGTGTCAATACTGACATTAACATCTATGTTGTTCTCTTGAAAATCATCAATATATTGTTGAATCGAAGCCCCGTTCGTCGTGATTGAAGGACTTATTCCAAGTGCTTTGATTCCGGTAATAATATCGATCAGGTCTCTGCGAAGGGTTGGCTCTCCTCCTGTCAATCGGACCTTACTGACACCGAGTTGCTGAAATACCGCGGTCATCTTGACAATCTCCTCGGCATTCATCAGCTTATCCGATGACATGAACTTCATCTTCTCGTCCGGCATGCAATAGGTACAGCGAAAATTGCACTTGTCCGTAAGTGATATTCTCAGGTAATTATGAAGACGTCCGAACGTGTCGGTTAATTGTGTTTGACTCATTTTAATTCGTTATATCAGAAATGATATCACGCTCAAATATAGGTAGAAAAAACCCGTATTATAACCCAAGTCTGAATGAATATCCAAGAGAAAAATAATGAGAATAAAAATTATCGTCAATTCCTACTCCCCCGGACAAATCCACTTGATGCCGGTCGTTAATTAAATACACGAGCGCTCCATTTACCGCGTCTTTCACCTCGGAAATCGACGAATACCCGTAATACTCTATAAGGGCCGTAAGTCCAAAGGAAAACGAATAACCAGTCTGCACCACGTAAAAGATCTGATCGTCAATTCCGTCGTAGAAACCATACTCCAATCCGACAATAGCATACCAAGAATCAGTGAAAGACCGTGCCATTGTAGCCCTTAAAAGCAGATTGGTATTAATCTGTTCAAATTCTTCTGCACCCCAGGCATTCACTTTGCTGGACAATGAAACCACCGCATTTGTATTTCCACCTCCCGCACCTACTAACTTGTACTTAAGTCCAAATAAGGGGTCATCAACTCCCGAAATTGTATGGTTGGAATCAGATCCATCAATAAAAGACTTGTTTCTGTTTTCAAGATTGATATAATTGTTGGTCATTCTCAATTCCAGGCGCTCGGTCAATCCATATTTTATCAAAAGATTCGGGGCTGTATTGAGATTGTAAGCGTGCTCGTTTCCTTGTTCGTAATTAACGCCCATTTCAAATTGAAGGTGTCTCTTGGGCACTGTAAAAGGAGTTTCGGATTGCACGGGTCTGTCCGTCGAAAGCGCTCCCGGTTCCGATTTATCGATACCCTCCTGTGCAAGGTATCCGTTGGATATAAAAATCACTAAGAGTCCTGTCAGTATTTTTTTCATGTCTTAGGTTATTGAAATGACTTCAACTTCACAATCTTTTTCCAGAATTCTATTTTCACCATGAAGGTAAACCAGCGCATTGGCTTCCGCAAATGATTTAAGCACAAACGACATCTGTCCCTCAAGTATTTCAACCGAATCACCTATTACAAATGCCTTGAGAAATACCGGGCGATCACCGCGGTATTCAAAATCGGAAACAAGTTTTTTGCGCTGTATATGCTCAACAACCCTATGACCTGAAAGGATGCGCAGTGCCGGTAATAAATAAATATAAAAACAGGTAAGTAAACTGGCCGGATTCCCGGGAAGCGCAAAAATCAATTTACTTCCCTTAGTCCCAAAATACATGGGTTTTCCCGGTTTCTGATTAATCTTGTAAAATACCTCCTCTACACCATTTTCTTCCAGTGCTCTTTTTACAAAATCGTACTTTCCGACACTAATTCCTCCGGAAATGATTAACACATCGTGTTGATCCAGACTCAGTTTCACCTGATTAACGGTCTCTTCCAGGGTATCGTTTATCTTTTTTTCCTCGTTCATGCTAAACCCGCTGTGAGCCAATACAGATGACATCATCAAGGAATTTGATTCGTAGATTTCACCGGGTTGCAAATCAGATCCGGCTCTTTTCAATTCATTTCCGGTTGTAATCATTGCAATCGAAGGTTTGCGAACGACATCAACTTTTTGCAAACCCATCGAGGCCATAAATCCAATTGCCGAAGGGTTTACAAGATGCCCTTTTGCCAGTGCCACGGATCCTTTTTCAATTTGTTCGCCAATACGGCGAATGTTGGATTTTTGATTACTTGAATACTCAAGTATTTTTAACTTCTGTTCGGTATACTCCGTTTTTTCCTGAATAATAACCACATCCGCATCATCCGGTACTTTTGCCCCGGTAAAAATTCGAACAGCTTCGCCATTTTTCAGTGGTATGGACGACGTCGGTCCGGCCTGCACCTCATGTGTAACGTTAAACTCTCTGATTCCATTTTCAAGATCTTCTCGTATCATGGCAAATCCGTCCATGGCCGATTGCCTGAAGCCGGGCAAGTCAATCGGTGATTTAACATCCATGCTCAATATATATCCCAGACTGGATTCAATGGGACGCAGCTGAGCTCCCAATGACCCACAATTTTTACCAATTCTAATTTTTGCTTCTTCTATCGAAATCATGTGAGGTAAGTAACGAAATAAAATTAACACAATCCTTCGTTCTGATTCATGTGAATCCCTATTTTTGATGGCGCAATACAATGAAAAACCTACTGCTCTTACTCTTTACCTGTGCCCTTTCCGCAGGCACAATGGCACAGGTCACCACCTATTCATTTGAAAACGGCCAAAAAAAGGCTGAAGGTAATTTGGCTCAGGGCATAGAACAAGGACCCTGGAAATTTTGGGATCGCGATGGAAACTTAATCCAGGAAGTGACCTATCTGGATGGAGATTTTCACGGGGCCTACAAAGGATATTACCTGAGTGGAAAGATCAAGGAAGAAGGAAATTTCGATATGTCTCACAAGCATGGCCGGTTTAAAACCTACTTCGAAAATGGGAATATTTTGTCAGAAGGCTTTTATCATCTTGGATTCAAAGACAGTTTATGGACATTCTATTACGAAGAAGGCGGCAAATACGAAAGCGGGTTCTACGCAAAAGACGCCCGCGACAGCATATGGACATCCTGGTATCAAAATGGTTCCCTGAAAAGCCTCGTTTCATGTAATCCGAGCGAGGAGTCAAAAATCATTGAGTTCAGAGATTCCAAGGGCTCCGTATTGCTCAAAGATGGCAACGGACGATTCGAGGATTATTACAGCGACGGGAAACTAAAGGAAAAAGGAGCCTATAAAGATGGCCTGAAAGATGGCACCTGGGTTCAATGGAACAATGAAGGAATTAAAATAAACGAAGGAAACTACGGCATGGGGAAAAAGACCGGGTTATGGGTGGTTTACTTCGCAAACGGAAAACCCTTGTCATCGGGTAATTACACGGATAACAAAAAAGAAGGTCCATGGCTGTATTACTACGAAAATGGTCAGACCAGCAAGTCGGTCACCTATCATAATGACCTTGAGAAGGGCGAATACAGTGAATGGTTCAGAACGGGAGAGCTCAGTACAAAAGGGAACTACAATGACGGTAAAAAATCAGGTCATTGGGTGTGGTTTTTAAAATCCGGACTGAAGGATTTCGAGGGGGATTTTGTCAGCGATGCCCGCAACGGCGAGTGGAAATTTTATTTTCATGATGAGGACAAGGTCGAGTTTGAAGGAGGCTTTAAAAATGGAAAAAAAGACGGCAAATGGACCTATTGGTACAGGGACGGTGTAGTCTGGAAAATGGGGTCATATGCGGATGGGGTGAAAACCGGAATCTGGACCTATTATGCAGAAAACGGTGTCAAGGTGATGCAGGGAAAATTTGAGGGAGGAAAAGAGGAAGGCGAGTGGCAATCGTGGTACGACGATGAAAGTCGGAAAAGCGCAGGTAGTTTCTCGGGCGGACTCATGGATGGCCGGTGGGAAGGTTGGTTTGAAACCGGAGCGGTAAACTTTTTGGGCGCTTACAAAAATGGAATGAAAGATGGTGAATGGCGTCACAATTACCCTTCAGGCGCACAGGAACTTACCGAGAACTATAAGGACGGCATTCTCAATGGTCAACGCATTTACTGGTTCGAAAACGGAAACAAAAAAGAAGAAGGAAATTACACCGATGGCATGAAAAACGGCGAATGGATTTTCTATTACGAAAATGGAAAAAATCAACTCACCTGCACCTTTATCAACGACCGGCAGGAAGGAAAAGTCACCTCCTGGCATGAAGTTGGCACACTTGAAAGTGTGAAATATTTTAAAAACGGACGTCCGGATGGAACCTGGGAATTTTACGGAAAGCAAGAAGGAGATTTGCTTAAAACCATGAAATTCAAAAAAGGCGTCAAAATAACTGAATAACAACCTATGTTACTTTCTCACCGCACATTCCTTGCAGGAATTATCACTTTATTGTTTATGCAAGCTCAAGCTCAGGACAAACCTGCCTACCGTTTGTATGATTCGAAGGGGAAAAAAGTGAAATATGAAAAAATGGTCAATCAGTTGCAGAATGCGGATATCTTGTTGTTCGGTGAGCTGCACGATAATCCGATTGCGCATTGGCTGCAGTTGGAGGTAACCACCGATCTTTCAAAAAAAAGGCATCTCATGCTGGGCGCCGAGATGATCGAAGCAGATAATCAGAATGAACTAAATGAATATTTGATTGACTCAATCACTAGCAAGGAACTCGACTCGCTTGCCAGATTGTGGAAAAATTACAAAACCGATTACAAACCCCTGGTCGACTTCGCGAAAGAAAACAAGCTCTCTTTTATTGCCTGCAACGTTCCAAGGCGTTACGCCAAATTAGTGCATGAATGTGGCTTTGAAGCTCTTGACACACTTAATGATGAAGAAAAATCGTGGATTGCCCCCCTGCCCATTGATTTTGATCCGGACATAAAAACCTACAAGGATATACTTGAAATGATGGGAGAACATGGAACAATCGAAATCGTTAAAGCGCAGGCGCTGAAAGATGCCACCATGTCTCATTTCATCCTCGCTAATTACAAAAGCGGCGATCTCTTTATTCACTACAACGGAGCCTTTCATTCGGATGAATACGAGGGTATTTTATGGCATATGAAAAGAATCAACAACGCACTCAATTATATGACCATCTCAACTGTTTCTCAAGAAGATATTGATTCACTCGAAGAGGAAAATATCGGAAAAGCGGATTTCATCATATGCGTGGACAGCGACATGACCTTAACGTATTAGGATGATTCCAGATTCCTGATTCCTGATAAT
>DNDT01000191.1 GCA_003487525.1 Flavobacteriales bacterium | reverse complement strand
AAGACGGGCGGTCAGCTTTCGCCAACCGCCCGTCATCCTTGTGGTAGCGGGGACAGGACTCGAACCTGTGGCCTTCAGGTTATGAGCCCGATGAGCTACCAACTGCTCCACCCCGCAATATATCTTGAGGTTATTTCTTCAAATTGCGGGTGCAAATATAACACAAGAAGATGATTTGCACAAGGGACACCTGAAATGATATGTTTTTATCGCAATACTTGAACAGTTCCCAACTCCTCAATTTTAAATAATTGCCCTTGTTCATCGAAGAACCCTTTAATTCTGAAAGGGTAAAATCCCGACATGATATCTGCGTCTGTTGATCCTTCAGGCCAGGTAAATTTTACATCTTCGGATTCAAAAATGACATCGCCCCATCGATTGAATATGCTTATCTGAAAATATTTTAACGTACAGTTTGTTTCAACCTTAAAAACATCATTCAAGTTATCTTTATTGGGTGTAAAGCTATTCGGATAATAAAGTTTGCATTGACACAATTCTTCCTTGACTTTCACCGTATCGGTTGCAAATCCACAAGAATTACTTACCCTTACCCAATATGTTCCTTCATTGCCAACCATTCGGAAATTTGATCTCGTAGAATCATTCCACACGTATTTTCCCTGGTTTTTTTCCGTACTCAACAAAACGTTTCTTCCAACACATATGAATTGATCTGGCCCAAGATCTACATTCGGATAATCCCAGACTCTGATCAGTTGAGTATCCGCATCGGTACACGGAGGATTATTATTGTTCTGGACGTTAAGAATTACTTCAAATTCACCTGATTCACCGAACAGGTAACTCGGATTTTGAATGTTTGAAGTTCCCACATCACCAAATGTCCAGTTCCAAACAACTATGGGATTATTAGTGTAGATTGAATTGTCGTTAAACGACATTTCATTTCCAACGCAAACCTCATCAAATGTGAATTCTGCAATAGGAGCTTCTCCAATTGCAATGGTCATGGTGTCGGAATCCGAGCAATGGTTGCTATTTCCATTTTCCACAATTAAAACGACTTGATAGCTCCCTGAATTTTTATAGAGATGATTTGGGTTCCTTGCCGAGCTTCCGCTTCCATCGCCGAAATCCCACGTCCATTTTGTCAATGGTCGAATACTGTCTGCCGAAAGATCTTTAAAAGCGCTTTCATCTCCGACACAAGCCCCTGTATAGGAAAACTTAGCTTCAGGTTTATTGTACACCAGTATTGTTTTACTTACTGAATCCAAACATCCCTGGGAAAAGCTGTTTTCAACAATGAGTTTTACCTTGTACTGACCTGGAGAAGAATAGTAGTGAACGGGGTTTTGAGAAAAGCTTGACCCTCCGTCCCCAAAATCCCATTTCCATTTTACGATGTTGTTCAGGTTATCAATTGAAAGGTCTGTAAAACTTGAGGTGTCGCCTTCACAGATTGAAAGCTGTGTTGAAAAATCCGCACTGAGTTGACATGGTTCAGGTGTTGCACAAGTCACATTTTTTTGATACAGGTATGTTATTTCGGTTTGATTCAGTTCCCGGGTATAAATTCGGATGTCGTCTAACTTGCCATGAAAAAAATGCTCGGCTGCAGGAGAATTCCATACAGGCAATTGTGCGAACCTTAAATCTTCGGTGCTCGGTACGACAGATAGAGTGGGATTACTCGGACCTGATCCACCGGTATTTGTTGTTTGCTGGACGCCATTGACGTATAGTTTTACATAGTTATTTGTATAGACGCCAACCAGAAAGTACCAATTATTGTCGGTGTACGGCTGGTTTGACCTGGTCCATCTTGAATTTGCACTATAAGCAGATGTCAGCAAGGCCTGAAAATAATGTGTGCTTTCGTCCTGCATACGCAGTGCCAGATGACCCTTGGCTTTTTCGCCAACATGAATGCCCACGTTTCTGTTGATGGCACCATTTATGAGCATAGGGTACATCCACATGCAAACAGTGATGGCTGTCTGGGCTGGAACATTCAATACGTTACCTACATCGATGAAGTCATTTACTCCATCAAAAAAGTAACATGAATTACTATTATTGAAGCGATCGGTGCTGGGAGTGGCCCCGTACAGAGTGCCGTGATAACCATTTCCACTGGAATCACCCGGATTGCCGTTTAAGGGGTAACAAGCAAACAACGAACTGTCCAACTGAATTTGTGACCGGACAGCCAATTGAATAAAGAAAAAGAAAATAAAAATTATCCTCTTCACGACTAAAGGTTAGGCATATACACAGCAAATATATATTTATTCGATAAGAAGTCATTTCTTTGCAAACTGAAATGAGCACAGTGCATAAAGCGGGTTTTGTAAATATTATTGGTCATCCGAATGCCGGCAAATCTACCCTGATGAACGAATTGTTGGGCGAGAAGATTTCAATTGTTACGGCCAAGGAACAGACCACGCGTCACCGCATTCTCGGTATGCTGAACGAAGAAGACTACCAAATCGTCTTTTCGGACACACCGGGGATTTTGAAACCGGCCTACAAGATGCAGGAGGCCATGATGAAGTCGATCAGCTCCATTTTCAGCGATGCCGATCACATTTTGCTTATCGTCGATGTCGCACACCCGAGGGAATTTGAGCCAACTACCTTGGAGAAAATGGCCTCCCTGGATATTCCGATAACCGTGCTTTTGAATAAACTCGATTTGTCGACACCCGAAAACGTATTACCCCAGGTTGAGTTTTGGAAAAAACAACTTCCAAAGGCCGAAGTTTTTGTCATTTCAGCCTTGCATAAGCATGGCATCAAAGCCTTAATCACAAGAATTGTCGATTTGCTTCCGGAGTCACCTCCGTACTA
>DNDT01000308.1 GCA_003487525.1 Flavobacteriales bacterium | reverse complement strand
AAAGGAAGGGTGAAATACTCCCTCTGCCGATTTATTTTCAAACAATACCGGCAATATTGGCACGACGCCGCAGAGCAGTGCAATCAGCAAATTACCGACCAGTGGCAATGATTTCAGACGATTTGAATACAACAACAACAGCAAAAAGGCGAGGATGTGCACTGACCATAGCTGAAGGGCATCCATTCGAAGGCACAGGTAAAAACCGTAAGCCAGCCCCGAAAGAGAAAGCAATCCATAGATCAGAAGGGTCTTGCGTTTTCCGATAACGGCTACCAGATTGAACCGATCGTTTTGCGCATCGGTTTCGACGTCAAAATAGTCATTGATGACATTTCCGCCGGCCATTATAAAGACGACGGACATGACCAGCAGAATAAATCCACTTTGATCCAGACTTGTTTCCCGGCCAAGGGCCATTTGAATGGGTTGAACCAGGAGAAAATGAGAAATGCACAGTCCAATAAGAACAATCAACAGGTTTTGCCAGCGAATACTTTTAGCTAAAATGGAAAGAGCGGCGTTCAAGATTGACGGTGAAAATTGGCAATGGAGTCACTAAAGGTCTTGTACAAATTGTGAAGCTGAGGATGGTTTTCCAGTAGTTTCAAGTGCTCCTGGATAACCGAAATATCCCCTCTTCTGGCAGGACCGGTCTGTAGTTTGGCCGGAACGTCATCCGCTAACCGGGACGCGGTTTCATTAATGAGTGGAAAAAGCAAATCAAAAGGTAAATTGTTTTTCGTGAGGTACTCTGATCCAAGGGTATACAGATGATTGACAAAGTTGTTCACGATAACGGCGGACAAATGGATTTTCTTTCGATCCGCACTGTCGACTTCGGTGCATTGAGCGTCTATGGATGAAACCAGGTTTCGAATGCGCGACAGATTTTTGCTGTCACTGGCCTCTATTAAGAACGGAATTTTGCTGTATTCCAGATTCCGTCTCAACGAAAATGACTGCAGCGGGTATAACACTCCGCACTGATCTTTTTTGTGTCGCATAATCGAATCGAGGGAGATGCTCCCGCTTGTGTGAAGGAGGAGGGCTTCGGAATCTTTATATTCATTCGATAATCCTTCAATGCTCTGATCACTCACTGCCAGAAGGACAATTTCGGCTTGTTCTTTGGTGAACGACAAGTCATGGACCAGGGTCACGCCTTTCAGTCTGTCCGAAAATTGTTTTTCAATGTTACTTCTTGAAAAGAGAAATACATCGTTTTCCGCATTACCGGAAAAAGCAATTGCCAGGTGTATTCCGACATTGCCGGCTCCTACAATTCCTATTTTATGTCTTTTCAATTTTTACCTCGATTCATGTACTGATTTCAGCTTTTCCAGAATTTCGGATGCAGCATCCGATATCTTGGTGCCGGGTCCAAATACACCGGTGACACCAGCAGCCAATAAAAACGGATGATCGTTTGGCGGAATTACACCCCCTGCAATAACAAGGATGTCGGACCTGCTTTTTTCTTTCAACAGATTTATTATTTCCGGAATAAGCGTTTTATGCCCGGCTGCCAGAGAAGATACCCCGATCACATGAACATCGTTTTCAATTGCCTGCTTAACCACTTCTTCGGGCATTTGAAATAGCGGACCTATGTCCACGTCAAATCCGATATCGGCGAACGAGGTGGCTATTATTTTCGCACCCCTGTCATGACCGTCCTGGCCTACTTTTGCCACCAGTATTCTCGGTCTCCTTCCTTCGAGTTCTGCAACCTCGTCGGCAAGATGGCGGGCTTTCATAAAATCTTTGTCTTCCATGGCAATTGACGAATACACACCTGAAATGGCATTTATTTTGGCCTTATACCGACCAAATGCTTTTTCCATTGCGTCGGAAATTTCTCCGATACTGGCTCTCTTACGGGCTGCATCTACTGCTAAATCTAATAAATTTCCGGAATTGTTCCCTGCACAATGCGTGAGTTTGTCCAATGCCAGGCGGGTCTCTGCCTCATTTCGATTATTTCGTAGGAAATTCAGCCGGTCAACCTGCTCTTTTCTTACCGCGGCATTGTCCACCTCAAGCAATTCCATGTCCATTTCCGATTGGCGTGATTTGAATTTATTCACCCCGACAATAATCTCTTTTCCGGTATCGATCCTTGCCTGCTTAAGGGCAGCCGCCTCTTCAATCCGCTGTTTGGGCAAGCCGCTTTCGATGGCTTTGGCCATTCCGCCCAATTCCTCCACTTCAGAAATGTGTTTCCATGCTTTTTCGTACAACTCGCTGGTAAGGGTTTCCACGTAATAGCTTCCTGCCCATGGATCCACCACCTTTCCGATCGACAGTTCTTCCTGCAGGTACAGTTGGGTGTTTCTGGCGATGCGCGCCGAGAAATCCGTCGGCAGGGCAATGGCCTCATCCAGGGCATTTGTGTGAAGGGACTGAGTTCCGCCAAAGGCTGCGGCAAGTGCCTCGTTGCACGTCCTGGCCACATTGTTAAAGGGATCCTGTTCTGTCAAACTCCACCCGGAAGTTTGGCAATGAGTCCTCAGGGCCATTGATTTTTCGTTTGCCGGATTGAATTCCGAAATCATTTTTGCCCAAAGCATTCGACCCGCTCTCAACTTGGCGATTTCCATGAAATGGTTCATTCCGATCGCCCAGAAAAATGACAGCCTTGGAGCAAATTCGTCAATTTTCAGCCCTGCTTTAATTCCGGTTCTGATGTACTCCAGACCGTCGGCAAGGGTATACGCCAATTCCAAATCGGCCGGTGCTCCCGCCTCGTGCATGTGATACCCCGAAATACTGATTGAATTGAATTTTGGCATTTTCTCCGAACAGTACCTGAAAATATCCGCTATGATCCGCATTGACTGGAGAGGTGGATATATGTAAGTATTTCGCACCATGAATTCTTTCAGAATGTCGTTTTGAATGGTTCCGCTGAGTTGATCGGGGCTGACGCCTTGCTCTTCGGCCGTCACGATGTAAAATGCCATGATGGGGATTACGGCACCGTTCATGGTCATGGACACCGACATCTTATCNNGCCTTTCCCACATCTCCCGAAGCCCTTGGGTGGTCCGAGTCATACCCTCTGTGAGTCGGCAAATCAAAAGCCACCGACAGTCCCTTTTGCCCTGCAGCGAGGTTTCGTCTGTAAAAAGCGTTTGAGTCCGTTGCGGTCGAGAAGCCGGCGTATTGCCGGATGGTCCATGGCCTGGTAACATACATTGACGCGTACGGACCTCTCAGGTATGGGGGAAAACCTGCCGCAAAACCCAGATGTTTCAGGTTTTTTACATCGTCGGTACCGTAATGCGATTTGATGGAAATGGCTTCGTTCGACATCCATTCCCTGACCGGAGTGTTCCTTGAATCGTTTAGTATGTCAAAGTCGATTTCAACCGACGAAAAGTCCGGGGATTTTCTCATATGCTAATTGTGCAAAGGCATGGACGTACAAAGGTAAAAACCTGACTGAATTGAATCTAAATTGCAGCTTTTCATTTTTATTCCCATCATGGTTAAGTCGATGAATTGTTTACCAATTTACGTCCATAGACAGCCAGGGCCGTCAACCCTCCAAAAAAGACAAGAAGCCACACAACGGCACTTGTTCCGGGTCCTGTGCCAAATATGTACGTAAGCAGATTGCCGTCGTTGAAATGGCCTTTTCCGACATTCACCAGCACCACTTCAAAAAATGGCCACTGAAAATCTGTCGGAAGGCTGTACAATACCGATGATTTGGCAAGAAAAGCCATCGACAGACCGACCAAAGACAGGGGAACGACGAGATAGTTCGAGACCTTGCGTCCGGAGAGGTAAATCACGCCTTCATAGACAAGTAAAATGGATACGGGAACCAATTGCCGTGGTCCGTACGTCCATCCTCCCCACCAGTCGTGATACGATGAAAAAAGTAAAAAATAAGCCAGGCAGGGTAAAATGAGGTAATTCACATAAAACGACGTCTGCCTGAATGTCGAATGCTTGATGAGTAAAAAAACAAAGAGCACATAAATCGGCATGTAAAACAGTAGCCCCCGATACTGACTGAAAACCAACTTCCACATGACCGTCAGTTTCGGAATTCCCAGGCCATACATGGGTTTCATCTCGTCAACGTACGTGTACAACATCGTAAATGCGTT
>DNDT01000122.1 GCA_003487525.1 Flavobacteriales bacterium | reverse complement strand
GTGAAATAGAGTTCCGAATAGGCTATTTGCCAGAGCAGAAAATTGCTGATTCGCATTTCTCCGCTTGTTCTGATAAGCAGTTCCGGATTCGGAAGGTTTGCAGTTGTGAGGTAAGACTGAATGAAATCTTCGTTTATTTCATCCAGCTTGAATTTGCCTTCAAGAGCTTCTTTCACCATTTGTTTAACGGCAGTGACCAATTCCCAGCGCGAGCTGTAACTCAGTGCGAGGATCAGATTCATTCTGGTATTTTTCTCCGTTAATTTGATGGCCTTATTTAATGAAGACAGACAGGAGCTTGGCAAACTGCTTAACTCTCCAATGGCCATTAAACGAATGCCATTCTTATTTAGTGTTTTGGTCTCATTGTTTATGCTGTTTACCAGCAATTGCATGAGCGCATTAATTTCACGCTTGGGCCGGTTCCAGTTCTCGGTTGAAAACGCGTAAAGGGTGAGATTCTTGACACCCAATTCGGCAGCGCCCTCCACGGCACTTTTTACCGCAGTTACTCCATTTTTATGACCAAACAGACGGTGCTTGCCCTGTTCTTTGGCCCATCGTCCATTTCCATCCATTATGATGGCAATGTGTTCGGGTATATTCTCCTTATTGAGGGGCGATTTAGATTCCATTCGTTTTTAGTCGAAATTCCAAATGGTTGGAATCTTGCAAATATCTGTTTAAATGATTGAATTCTAAACTAATTCAAGCCCGGACAGGAATTTTTTTTGGGTAATGGTCTAAAAGTTACGGTAAAACCAATAAATGAATACCAGTCCGGGGTATTTAACATGCTTTTTTGAAATCCCGAAGGATGATTGTACTGCACCGGTTCTCCATTGAGATTTCCGGTACTGTATTGATCGTCAAGGCCGTCAAATTTATCCGTAAACGTTTTGCGGAAATTCCATTCAAGCCCCAGTGTCAATGTGCCGAAGATTTTTTTAAAACCCACCCCGAACGGAACCGCAACCCTGGTCAGACTTCTGGAATAACTCTCCTTTGGAGCGGCCGCCGCCGAATCTGAATTCATTGATGAAATCTGAGGATTTACGTTGTAGACCGACAGTCCGACAAAGATATATGGTGTATATGTCTTGACGTTGATCGAGTTTCCGAATGGGAGGAAATTAAAGTGAATCTGACCCGATAAGTCGAGTACCCGGGCCTCCAATTGCAAGTCCCTGAAATTGTTCAAGCCGATTTCGGTCAGTTGATCGTTGGCTGAGATTTTTCCATAGCTGGCAATGGTTCTGAAATAATACCGGCTATTGATATGTACGTCGTAAAGCACGCCAAAGGCCGGCCTTGCAACTTTAACCACGTGTTTCGAGGGATTTAACTCCCCATTGTAATACGAGCCGCCCACAAAAAAACCAAATTCCCTGTCTTGTGCATAACTGCTTACAGAAAGGGTTATAAACAGGAGAATTAAAAAAGGAAGTGTATAATTTTTTTTCAAGGAATATCAGAACTTAGGCATACTTCTCCTTTTTCTCTTAATCTTATAAGTTACCGAAAGAGTAGCAAACATGTATGTATCATTGTTTTTTGGATCTCCGCGCTGCTGATATTCAGCAACGCTGCCATCCTGATTATACGTTACACTCGGCCAGCCATTGTTTTCGTTTGGATTGGCAAGGTAGGCCGCCAGATCTCCTTTGTCTCCGTTGGCAGCTTTGATTTTGTCCTGTTCGTAATACGTGTTGCTCACATCATCGATGTAATCCGTTGTGGTCATTCTTACGCCAAACTCGAGCCCGAGACTCAGCTGACGGTCGATTTTCTTTTTGAATCCAATTCCCATTGGAATGCAGCCCTCAAATCGGCTGTATTTACTTCCGTTACCTGCGGTTTGACCCTCGGTTCCAAGAGGTTGCAAGGCATGCCATTTTCCGTCTTCCGCCTCCCCCTTGGGATTAAAGTAAAACAAACCGATTCCGGCAAAAAGATAACCGTCCAGCTTCAGTTTCTTTAACCCTTTTGAACCCCTCAGTCGATACATTCCTTTGGTCCTTTCCGACAGGAAATAAAACTCATATATGGCCGATGCTTCAAAAATCGGAGCCCTGAATTTAAGTCCCCTGTCCTTTCTTGTCGGGTTTTTCGAATCGGCGTCATCGCCGGCAAGTTTCGCATAACTAAGGCTGGCTCTGGCTGTCATGTTCGGTCTAAGGTAGTATCTGAAGGTTCCCTGAACGACATAACGAGATGCTGAAAAATTGAGATCCTGAGGGCCGTAATTGCCTCTATCGGACGACGAACCTCCCAAATCACCTAAAAAGTTGGTAACGCCGATTCCTCCACCCACTTCCATGCGTTCACGCTTCCATGCCTGCGAATTTGCAGTCAGAAATGAGAAAAACAAAACAGTCATGAAGCAATAACGAATCATAAAAGAGCCTATTGTCAAGAGGTGCAGCAAATATATGAGATTAAAATTAAAAGCATTTCAAATAGGATAGAGTAGACAGGGGTCAACTTGTACACAGGGAACCGTTAATTTCGCTTGTCCAGTCCCCAATTCAGTTTGTTCCTCAGCGTCTCCAAATAACTGTATGATTCCTGACGGAGAAGTTTAATGGTGGTGTCGGATTTTTTTATGTGAATGCTGACATTGTCCTGTATGATCCTTGAATTGGAATCCAGCGCGATGAGCAAATCATTTGAACGTGTCTCGAACCACAATCGTATTTGGCTGCAATCATCAACAATCAATGGCCGAACGTTCAGGTTGTGAGGTGCGATTGGGGTAATTATTATGTTCCCTGAACCGGGCATCACGACCGGTCCGCCGCAACTCAGAGAATATGCGGTAGATCCGGTAACGGTGGCTACAATAAGGCCATCCGCCCAATACGAATTTAAAAATTCGCCATCGAGTTCGGTATGAATGGTGATCATCGCCGAGCTGTCTTTCTTCTGCACGGATAACTCATTAAACGCCAGTCCGACGTCTTCATTTTTTTGATCGCTTGCCCTGACTTCGAGCAGACCGCGTTCTTCAATTCTATGAATATTGCGTTTAATTTCATCGAGTAAATTCGGGATTTCGTTCAGGGTAATGCTGGTTAAAAATCCCAATCTGCCTGTATTGATACCCAAAACGGGAATTTCTGATCCGGCAACGTACTGAACGGCGCGCAAAATGGTTCCGTCTCCTCCGACTGTCACCAGAATATCGGCATTCATCACCAACTCCGCTTTGTTGGAGAAAACGGTGAGTGACGTGTTTTTGAGCCGTTTTTTGAGTTCCGTGTTGACGCAATAAGACATTTGCGCTTCATCCAGCATTTGCCGCACCGAATTCACGGCGAAAAGGTTTTGATCAGAGAAGTAGTTGCAGAAAATTCCGAATTTCATCTCTGTTTATATTGGAGCTACAAAATGGAGAAATAATCTGTGTTCTCCAAATTTATTCATGGAATACTCCGCCCGAAATACCAAATCGTACACACTGGTCACGTCGAGGGAAATTCCACTGCCGTATTGAATGTCATTGGCCATTTGGTTCAACGGGTAGTGGTAAGAATCCCAGGCATATCCTGCATCAGAGAAAACTCCCAGATAAACCGAATAGTAGAACTTTCTGAATTTTTGAAATGGCATTAACGGAAGGTCGCGCGGTTTTGCCGATTTGAGCTGGTACCTGAATTGAATCTTACTGATTGCCATTTGTTGCGCATCGATCACATACAATTCATACGACCTGATCGTGCTTTTATCCGTGTAACCCAATCCATCACTCAAGTAATAAGGCTGACGTTCATTCAGGAAAAATTGTCCCCTTGCCATTGCAGCCAGGTAGGTCTTCTTTCCCAGTGCCCAATATTTTTTTACTTCATNNAGATACGTTCCGGTTAACGCGTAGATTTTATTGTCGCGCTGATCCATTAAATAGCGATATGAGATGCCAATGAACTGCTGACGGTTTTTATCGCCCAGCAGGTAATCGGGATTTAATGCACTGACGGAATCCGATATTCCCACTTCTTCATGCCACGCCTCAATCATATGTGTACTGTAAAACTTCTTTCTGTAACGAAAATTTACCGCTGTTTTAATTTCCTGCTGCTGAACTTCGGCCACATCCTTGTAAAAAACCCGTCTGTTGTCCAGGGAGGTATAATTTACTTCATGGTTTTGACTGTATGCCACTTTAAAGCCAAAGCCCAATGTCTTGCGTTTATTTAAATAGGGGGTATTGAATGACAGAGCAATGCGTTCGGTAAAACCGAACTGTGCGTGAATGTTCACTTCTTCGTTTCGACCTCTGAAGTTCTTATGGCTAAGCGATACGCCATAATTGATCCGTGAAAAATCTTTGTTTTCCCACCACGAGTTGAAATTGGTTTCGGCCAGTTCAAAAATTACGTTCGGCCACACGTACCAACGTTCGTTAACCAGGATAAAAACTTCTATGTTTTTAGAGCTGCCTAAAACGTAATGAATGTCAACGGTATTGAACAGAGAAGTATTGTTCAGGTTGTTTTTGGAGATAATGATGGCGTTGTTCAGCTCAAAAGCGGTTAGTGAATCACCGGGAGCAAAAGAAAGTTCACGTTCAATCACCCAGGTTTTTGTGGTTTTGTTTCCCATGATGACGACATTCGAAACAACCAGCTTTTCGGGGACAGAATCAGTTTGGATTTCGAACGCCATTGCGGTGTTTACAAACACACCGGAGCAAATCAACAAAACAAAAAAAAGTTTCATTCTCAAGGATTCAAATACCTCAGAAATCCTTCGTAGCGTTTTCTGAGATCTTCCTCATCAGAATCTTTATGAAATGACGCGGTAATCGTGTAGCCGAATCGATCAAAGGTTTGGATAAGACCGGACAGTTCTGATTTATTGAGTTTTATGGTTACCTGAATTTTATTCGAATCCGGTGAAGAGGTGACGTAAAGATTTAAAATTTTTAAGTCATTGGATTCAACCAGACGGGATATTTCGGTGACCGAATAATCATGGATGCCGAATTCGAGCTGAATTACTCCACCCGAGTTGTGATATCCTTCTGCCTGTGCAATCATTTTTATAACACTCGACTGATCGATGGCACCGACGTATTTTTCCTCCAGTGTAATGACCGGAAGAATGGTTACATCCTCGCTGGCCATTTTTCCGATCACGTCAAAGAGGTGATCGTCTTCGTAAACAGACGGGTGATCCAGTTTTGACTGTATTTTCGCCAATTCCCCTTCAATGCATTCATAATCCAGTAAATCAAGTTCAGTCACAAGTCCGACATACTTGTCGTTATCTACCAGCGGCAATTCGGCAATTTTTAGCTCCTCGAGCAAGGTAAGCGCGGTCAGGCCTTTGTCCTCTGGTTGAAGAAAAGGGATCTCGTGATTAATACAACTGGATGCGTACATTGAGAATTATTCTATTTACTTGTATTTTCGTAGCGTTACGTACAATATTAACAATATTTTCTATGGCTCGACTAAGCGTAAACATCAATAAAATTGCAACCCTGCGCAATGCCCGCGGAGGGGAGATCCCCAATTTGTTAAAAGCAGCCAAAGATATTGAGCGATTCGGAGCCCAGGGAATAACCGTTCATCCCAGGCCAGATGAAAGACACATTCGTTATCAGGACGTACGGGAACTCAGTCCGCTCGTCGAGACGGAGTTCAACATTGAAGGATATCCCTCGAAGTCTTTCGTTGATCTCGTACTGGAAGTGAAACCGGATCAGGTGACCCTGGTGCCGGACAGCCCCGATGTACTGACGTCGAATGCAGGCTGGAATACAATTGAAAACAAGAAACTGCTCACCGATGTTCTTTCCGTGTTTAAATCCAATGGTATTCGGACCTCATTGTTCATAGACGCAAACGAGAAGATGATAGAAGGGGCGGCACTCACAGGAACGGATCGCATTGAACTTTATACAGAATCGTATGCCAGCAAGTACATTTCGAACAAGGAAAAAGCGGTTGAACCGTTTGTAATTGCTGCAAGGTGTGCCGTAAATTGCGGACTTGGCATAAATGCAGGACATGACCTGAACCTCGATAATCTCAGGTATTTTAATGAACGGGTGGAAGGATTGCTGGAAGTTTCGATTGGTCACGCCCTGATTTCGGACGCGCTTTATTTGGGACTTGAAAATGCTGTGCAGCTTTACTTAAGGGCATTAAGGATTGATTAGATGGAGTTAAATTACAAGGAATTTGGACAGGGACGGGCCCTGATTATTTTACATGGATTGCTTGGTTCATTGGACAATTGGCAAACCCTGGCGAGGCGATTCGGCGAGGACTTTCATGTATTTACCCTGGATCAGAGAAATCACGGGCAATCGCCTCATTCGGCCGAAATGACGTATTCTGCGCTCGCTGAAGACCTGCATGATTTTATCGAAAAACACCATCTTCATAATCCCATTTTACTGGGACATTCAATGGGTGGAAAAACGGTAATGACGTTTGCCCTGAAATATCCCGAAAAGGTCCAAAAGCTTATTGTGGCAGATATCAGCCCAAAGGACTATGGCATCAGTCATCGGGAAATTCTGGAAGCCTTGTCTTCCGTGAATTTTAATGTTTTAAAAGATCGAAAAAGCATCCAGGATCATTTGATGCAACGCATCAATAATCTGGGTATTGTTCTTTTTCTTACCAAGAATATCTTTTGGGAAGACAAGGATAAACTGGCATTTCGGTTTAACCTGCCCGTATTATCCGATTCCATTGCGCATTTGAGCGGATGGGAGCCAAACCAGGGGCGATACAGCGGATCCACCCTTTTTATTCGGGGTGGAAATTCACCCTATGTGGATGACGCGGATCCGGCTGCTAAATCACAGTTTCCGAATTCTGAAATTGAAACCATTCCGGGAGCAGGACATTGGTTGCATGCCGAAAAGCCCGAAGAATTCTACCACATGGTTCGATCTTATATACTCGGATAAGTCCCTTAATCTGAATTTATATATTTGGAGTATGAGTGCAATGGATTTTAGAATAAAGGATTTCGAAGAATACCAGGAAACCTATGCTCAAAGTATTGATGCACCTGAAGAATTTTGGGCCGGAATAGCCGATCAGTTTGACTGGCGAAAAAAATGGGACAGGGTTCTCGATTGGAATTTTGCCGAACCACGAGTCAAGTGGTATATCGGGGGTAAAATGAACATTACGGAAAATTGTCTGGACAGGCACGTCCGGACTGACCCGGACAAAATAGCCATCATGTGGGAGCCTAATGATCCCGGCGAAGATGACATTATATACACGTATGCGCAGTTGCTGGCCGAAGTAAATAAAACGGCAAACATGCTGAAAAAACTGGGTGTTGAAAAAGGAGATCGCGTTTGCATATACCTGCCCATGGTTCCGGAGCTCGCTTTTTCCGTACTTGCGTGTGCCCGAATCGGGGCGATACACAGTGTGGTTTTTGCCGGTTTTTCTGCCCGTTCCCTGGCGGATCGCATCATTGACGGAGGTTGCAAAATGGTCATTACCTCGGACGAATTGTTGAGAGGACCGAAAACCATTTCGCTCAAGAACATTGTGGATGAAGCCCTGGTCGAATGCCCTACAGTAGAGCGGTGCATCGTTTTCAGGCGCACGGGTGGACCGGTTAATATGAATGCAATTGACACCTGGTGGCACGATGCCATTAAGGGAATGTCCGAACATTGCGAGGCAGAGGAAATGGACAGCGAAGACACCTTGTTCATCCTGTATACTTCCGGTTCGACAGGCAAGCCTAAGGGAGTGCTTCATACCTGTGGTGGATACATGGTATATACGGCGTATTCGTTTAAAAATGTTTTTCAGTACAAGGAAGGAGATGTATACTGGTGCACCGCCGATGTGGGTTGGATTACCGGGCACTCCTATATCATTTACGGACCCTTGCTGTGCGGTGCGACCAATGTCATGTACGAAGGCACTCCCGTCTATCCGGATGCCGGCAGAGTCTGGGACATTGTGGATAAGTACAATGTAAATATTTTCTATACGGCCCCAACGGCCATAAGAGCGCTCGAAGCCTGTGACATCAAGCATGTCCGAAGCAGGAGCCTGGAGAGTCTTGAAACTTTGGGAACAGTTGGAGAACCAATAAATGAAGAAGCCTGGGAATGGTATCACAGGGAAGTCGGGCATGAAAACTGCCCGATCGTTGATACCTGGTGGCAGACGGAGACGGGTGGCATCCTGATATCACCGCTGCCCGGCGCGACCGCATTGAAACCGGGATCGGCGACCAAACCGTTGTTTGGTATTCAGCCCGCCATCGTGGATGGTGAAGGCAATGTTCTCGATGGGGCAACCGAAGGCAACCTGGTTATTCTGGACAGCTGGCCGGGGCAGATGCGAACGGTCTATGGCGACCATCAGCGCTTCGTCGATACCTATTTTTCAACCTTCGAAGGAACCTATTTCACCGGTGACGGCGCACGCCGTGACGAGGACGGCTACTACTGGATCACCGGCCGTGTCGACGACGTACTGATCGTATCCGGCCACAACCTCGGCACTGCAGAACTGGAAAGCGCACTGGTACTGCACGAGGCGGTTGCC
>DNDT01000051.1 GCA_003487525.1 Flavobacteriales bacterium | reverse complement strand
CGATCTGATGGTATTTCCGGTGAGTATTACGAAATCCTCGCTTTTTTCCCCAACCAGCTTTTTTGCAAACAGATGAATTGCATTTTTTCCTGCTTCGGCCTGCGCCAACAATACGCCGGCAATAATGATGGAAACGATAAACTGAACAATGGTCAGTCCGAGGCCGGCCAGCGTTTCTACAAGCCACGAACCGTATTGCCGTAAGTCGTCGCTATAGGTATTAATAAACTCCTTCAAATTATGTGCCGCGAGATTCCACACCGGATATAGCTTTTCTCCAATGATCGGCCATTCCTTCACATCGTCCCTCGGCATCGGAATGGTCAGATTTCCCTCATTGAAACTTTCGATCAAAAACTTGTAACTCGATGCCCCGGATCCGGTAACCAAGATGGTCGGAATTAATATAACCGAAAGGCCGGCCATGGTGAACAAAACCGATACCAGGTTTTTCCGGCCACCCAATCGTTTAACCGTTTTGACAAAGACCGGATATATTGCTACCGCTATGATTATTCCCCATAAAAGCAAAATGGCAAAAGGGGCAAGAATGATCAGACTTCCCGTTATTAAAAGAATAATAAGGCTAATCCGAATAAGCCTGTCAATGTTTGTTTCCATACTAAATCTGTTAAAATGGATTTAAAGATATAAAAGCTCCGTGATCAGGCATTTCATTTTGACCGCTAGATTTAGTATTTTTAGGACTGATCGGTAACTAAATCCATGCCAATGAAAAAATTAGTTGTTATAATGCTGGGTCTTATCATCGGATCCGGATATACGTTCTCTCAATGTACCAATACAGTAAATGCAAGTTCGGAATCGATAAAAGCCAAGGGCGAGCAGCGCACCAAATCGAACTCTTACTTTTGGGTTTGCAGGGGCAAGAGTCTGATACTTACAGGAAGTCATAACACCATTTATGCCGAAGACAGCGTAGCGCTCAATGTGGCCGGGGACAGTAATTTTATTTACCAGAAAAACTATGGTTCGCTTAATGTTTCGGGAGCATACAATACCGTGCGAATCAATAATACAAGTACGTACACCAACAACGGCACGTTCACAAACAAATCCAATTGCCCCGTTATGACATTCGTTTATGATGTTGCACCGGCCGGGGGATGTGATTGGGCTGCCGGTATCGACGCGAACGAATCACAAAAAAGTTTTTCAGTGTACCCTGTGCCGAGCAGCGGCACACTTTACCTGAATGCGAACCGGGATATAAACCTGGATCAGGTATCTGTTTTTTCAATAGACGGAAAGCGCCATGCTCAGGTAAGACTTTTGGGTGACAGGCGATCGCTGGATGTCAGTGACCTCGGTCCCGGAATCTATTTCATTGAACTGAAACTCGACGAAGGTCGAAGCATTCAAAAGTTTATAAAGGAATAGGAAATCGCGTCAGACTTCGGTTGGCTTCCACTCTTGAGATTCAATTTTGATTTCTCCGAGTAAGGTCTTGTTTACCGGACATCTGTCCGCTATTTGCATGAGGCGCTTTCTCTGCTCTTCGGACAGGTCGCCTTTAAGCTCGATCTTTTTGACGATCCTGTCAATTTTGAGATCCTTCTCGTCGCAGTCTTCGCAATCCTCGACATAATCTTTGGTATGACTTAACTGGACACTTACCTCTTCGAGCGGCCAGTCTTTTCTGCCGGCGTATATGCGCAGGGTCATTGCCGTACAGGCACCGAGCGATGAAAGCAGTAATTCATATGGGTTTGGCCCCTTGTCCGCTCCCCCGAGAGTAACAGGTTCGTCGGCTACTAATTTGTGTTCCCTGACTGTTATATCCGCTATGTAATTTACCTGACCTACCTTCACTAACGCTTGTTCTCCTTTTTCGTTCATCGGTTCAAAAATTGAATTGTGCAAAGGTCTTAAAATGACTCAAAAAAGCGTTGAACCAATCAGGTAGTTGATCAGGATAAAATATGATTTATGCCTTTTTCTTATTTTCAAAATACGACAGTGCTCCTGAAGGACAGGAAGAAATCTGCTTTCTCAATTCATCGCTGCTGGCGGCATGTTCATTTATCCAGGGTCGTTGTCCCGGTTTGTATACCTTGGGTAAAGTCTTGACGCATACCCCCGAATGAATGCATTTTGACGGTGTCCATACAATGGTTATTTCTCCGTTTGAATACTCATGTGTTTTTTCCATACCATGAAAATAACCAATTCAATTCAGTTTTTTATTCTGGCAATCCGTCCATGTGATCCGGCCACAAGAATCAGGCTTCCGTTTCGTGCTTTCCGCAAAACATGAAGGTTTTTTTCGTCCGAAAGAGGGGTCCAGTTTTTGCCATTGTCCGTTGTGATGTCAATGCCATTGGTGCCTGTTGCCATGAAGGTCGAATCTCTGATGAACTCAACACATTCCCGATAACCACGTGTTTGTTGCTCGGGCATAATCCACGTTTTGCCGCCATCCATTGTGTAGAATACATGATCGGTCTTTTCGTCGCTTTCCAAATAATCACCTCCGACGATAATTCCGGTATGCTCCGAGTTAAAGTGATGCGAAAAAATACCCGCACTGTTTTTCCCTTTTACGATTGGAGCGTTGAATCTTTGCCAATGATGTCCGAAATCCAACGATTTCCACAGTCCGCTTTCCATTCCTCCGGTCGAAATCATTGCCTGCCCGTTTTTATACGTTCTGATCCCGGTTCCGCTCGCTGCAAACGAGGCTTCACCTGAACTCATTGACGGTCGGTTTTCTTCGGGAATGGGACTCCAAGTTTCCCCGCCATTATCTGTAAATAAGAGGCTTAATTTGTCTCCGGCAGGGTCTCCGTATGCAAGTCCTTTTTGATTGTCCCAGAAATCAATGCCGTCAAAAAAAGCGTCTTTTGCGTTGTCCGTAAAAACGATATTCCAGTCTTTACCTCCGTTCCCGGTGAACCAGATCTCTGCGGGCGTCCCTGCATTCGCGATCACGGCTTTCTTATCATCAAAGGCGTACAGACTTCTGAAATCCTGACTCTCTCTTCCTTTTACCCGGTAAAACGCCCATGAATTTCCACCGTTCGTGGTGAGGCCAATCCAGCCGTCGCTGCCTGCAAGCCAGGCAATCGAATCATCGACCACGGACAGCGCCCGGAAAGAAGAATTTACACCGGAATCGTAAAAATCCAGCGGTTGTGATTGTGAGAAAAGATGAAAAGAAAAAAGAAGTAAATAAATCGGGTTTAATAATAATTTCATGCCTTAGTTGCAGGCTTCAACCTTCTTCAGTTCCAATTCTCCCATTTCCCATTTGAAATCCGGTCCGTTTATTTCTTCGTTGGACACCTCTTCGGAAATCCAGCACAAGCCATATTTTTTCCCCTTAATTTGCTTACCGGGTTTGATGCAGAATTTTTGAACCAGACTCTCCTCATAGACCTCTCCCTTAAGATAAAACTCGAGGACAAATTCCATTTTAACCGCATAGGTATTTGTATTCTCAATGACCAGGCACAATTGCAACTTACTGTTTGCATCCTTTTTATCGGACGGTTTCCATTCATATGTAACCACGACCCCTTCCTGACTCAATTTTTCCTTGAGTGCCTCTTGCGAAAACAAAGAGGTGCTCCAAATTATCAGAACCAATGCTGAGATGATTGATGTTTTCATAATTCTCGATTTTGTCATGAAAGTAACGAAAAGCTAACGGTATTGTTTCCATAATTGTATAATATCCGACAAAAAATACCTTTCAAAAGCGCACAGGCATAGTGACGTTCAGACAGTTCAACCGCATTTTTTTTCGCACTTTTTAGTATCTTTAAGAATGGCCCCTTCACTGCGAAAGAAATACAGGAGGATCAAATCGAGGCCGAGCCCAAAGATCATCGCCCGAATTGACACCTTGCTTGAAAATGCGCTGACCATTCGGGTAAAAGACGTGGACATGTCCATTCACTATGCTTCCGATGCCTTAATGATGGCCAAAAACATCAAGGACAAGGAACGGATTGCGCGGGCAAAAAATTATCTGGGGCTCTTCTACATGATAACCTGCAACAATCCGCAGGCCCTCTATTTTGCCGAAAAAGCAAAAGCTTATTACTCAAGGAAACCAAATACGGCTGGTGAGGCTTTTGCCCTTTATACCATCGGAAGCGTAAATTATAAAACAGCGAATCACGAAAAAGGTCTTGATATCCTGTTCGAAAGCTTAAAAATCTGGCGGGAAATTGGCGATAAACACAACGAATCAAAGACACTGAAGGCCATTGGATACATCTTTGAAATCTTCGATGATTACGACAACGCCATAAAAAACTACACACGTTGCCTGGAATTAAGCCGCGAAATCGGCGACAAGAACGGAGAGTCAAATGCATGCAATCCTTTGTCGGGTATTTACCTGAAACAAGGCAACCTCAAAAAAGCGGACGAGCTGATCGAATTGAGCATAAAACTTAAGGAAGAAACAGGTGATTTAAGAGGCATTGCATTTGCATACTACGGAAAGGGAAAAGTGCTGTTTGAGCAGCGTAAATACATTGAAGCGGAAGAATATTACCTGAAAAGCCTTCATCTTCACTTTGAAATGGGAGAGCCAATGGGAGAGGGTCTTGTCAAGAGGAAACTGGGGCAGGTTTACCTGGCCAGAGGGTTTATGGAAAAAGCGGAATTGTACACAAAAATGGCCCTCGAAATCGGTGAAAAGATTGAAAATCTGGACATCACCTATGAAGCCTATTTTCAATTGTATACCATCGCAAAAATGCGTGGAGACATTGAGCTTTCACTGGAGTATTTCGAGAAATTTCACAGTGTCAGAGAAAAAGTGCTGGGAATGGAGACAAGCGGAAAAATAAAGGCGCGTGAAGCCATTCACAGTTCCGAATTATCAGGCAAACAGGCCGAAATAGAACGACTTAAAAACGTCGAGCTCAAAAAGGCACATGACGAAATTGAACACAAAAATCACGAAATAACTCAGAGCATACGATATGCTCAGAGAATTCAGCAAGCCATACTCCCTTCGGCTCAGAGATGGCGTACGGAGTTTCCTGAAAGCTTTACCCTCTTTCTGCCCCGGGACATGGTCTCGGGTGATTTTTTCTGGATGAAAAAGAAGGGGAACAAGGTCCTGTTTTCTGCGATTGACTGCACGGGACACGGGGTTCCGGGAGCCATGGTAAGCATGGTTGGTTACAACGGCCTCAACCAACTGGTAGAGCGTCTGAATGTGACCAAGCCAAGTGTCGTTTTGGACAACCTCTGCCGATTTGTAAAACTGGCCTTCAAGTCAGAAGATTTGGACATTCATGACGGGATGGACATGGCCTTGTGCTGTTTCAATAAAAAGAATTTTACCCTCGAATATGCCGGGGCGAATAATCCTCTTTATTTGGTTCGGGATGTAGAATTGATTGAATACAAAGCCGACAAGCAACAGATTGGCAACTATTCGGATATGAATCTTTTCACCAATCACGTTATCCAATTAAAGCCCGGTGACCGAATCTACCTGATGACAGATGGCTATGCCGATCAATTTGGCGGTCCGAAACACAAAAAATTCAAAAGTTCTGCGCTTAAAAATCTGCTTTTGAATATTCAGACCCAAAATATGCACAAGCAGTGTGACGTCCTGTTCAAAAATTTTCATGACTGGCGTGGGCTGCACTTTCAGGTTGACGACGTTTGCGTTCTTGGAGTGGAGTTTTGAGGAAGGATTTTCAACTATTGGATAAATTACTAACTTGTAGGCCCTATGCGGCAGTTTTATTTTGTCGTGCAGGAATACAATTTTGAGAACATGAAAAGTACGCACATTGCTTCGCTGTTAAGTTTGTTTCTCGTCCTGGCAACATTTTCTTGTACAGTAGAAAAAAGAGTTCATTTAAATGGCTACCACATTGAATGGAACGGACACTATAAGACTCGCACAAAACCGGTAATGGTTATAAATGAAAAACAAACACAGGAGGTGTACACGGCTCAATTAAGCGACAGTGTAGGAGAGCTGATTAAAAGTACCATAGCTGCGGTAAGTGAAAACAATCAGGACTCGGTATTGGAGGTGATTGGGAAATTGATGCATTCTTCGAACGAAAACAACACGCTCCAGGCGAATGTAAACGATGAACCAAAGCAACTGAACCTTAACTCCTTTTCGGCGGCCTTGTCAAGGCAATTTGAAGTAATGCGAAACGCAACATCCACTGAACGTGATGTACTCGCCAGCGACACAACCGAAAAAACACCGGAATATGTCGAGTCCAATTCACAAATGACTTACGATTACAAAGGCAGGGGAAGGGGCCAAAGGTTGGGTAATTGGAGCTTGATTCTCGTTCTTAGCTCCCTGTTTATTCCCTACATAAATTTTCTTGCCTTTTTAGCAATTCCCTTTGTGGCCATACCCGGGATTGTCCAGAGCAACAAGGAACTCCGTGCTGCAACAGGCAGTGATTCTGTTTCCCAAAGAAACAGGGAAAGTGCAAAAAAAGGAAGGAGAATGAGCATTGCGGCCATTTGTTTTTGGGGATTCTTTGTATTGCTCATCGCCACTATTGTTGGTTACTCCATCAATCCATATTAGCGTTCATCGGATATTTGTTACTAAGGGCAGATTGTCCCTCGACCTTGGGCCTCGGGACTTCTTGC
>DNDT01000209.1 GCA_003487525.1 Flavobacteriales bacterium | reverse complement strand
GAAAGAAGGATTATAAATCGGCCATTTACCGTTTCAGGCAGTTTGTTTCGGGAAAGGACACTTCGAACCTGAAATTGACCAACGACGCACTGCTTCGTGTTGCGGATTCGTATTTTATTACCCGCGACTATAAAAATGCGGCGGCCTATTACGACAAAGCGGCGGCCATCGGAGTTTTCGAAAAAGATTATGCATTGTTTCAAAGTGCACTTGCCAATGGTGTAATGGGCGACTACGCGCAGAAAATAAGCAAGCTGGAAATCCTTACCACCTCTTTTAAAAACTCAATTTATTATGACGATGCCCTTTATGAACTGGGAGACATTTTACTGATTAAGGGAAAACACGAAAAAGCCCTGGCATTGTTTGAGGAACTCATTAAAGAAAATCCGGAAAGCCCGTACTACGGAAAGTCCATGTTAAAGACAGGGCTTATTTATTTCAACGATCAGAAGGACACCCTGGCTTTGGAGCGTTTCAAGATTGTGGTTACAAATTACAGGAATACCTCCGAGTCACGGGAAGCAATGGACAAAATCAAACAGATTTATATAGCCAGAGGAGATTTAAATGCCTTCGAAGCGTACATGAGTTCCATTGGATTCGACGATATTCCGGCAACTTCTCTGGACAGCGCTGCCTATGAAATTGCTGAAAATGCGTATCTGGAAAACAATTGCGCCGATGCGGTCAAAAACTTCAGTGTTTACATGGAACGTTATTCACAAGGTCTGTTTCTGCTTAATGCGCATTATTACAGAGGAGATTGTGAACTGAGGGCGGGTTATAAGGAAGAAGCCCTGCTGGATTTTGAATACGTCGTAAGCAGGCCCAAAAGTATTTTCACCGAAAAAGCCTTGCTAAGTGCCGCGGTTATTTGTCGCGAAATGAATAACACGGATAAAGCGATCACCTATTATTCGGATCTGGAGAAAAAAGCGGACCTGGCATCAAACAGGGATAAAGCCGAGTATTGGTTGATGAGAATGTATTTCGATAAGGAGGAATACGGCCTGGCGCATACCTACGCATCAACGATACTTGCAAAACAGAACCTGAGCGAAGACATCCGGAATGAAATTCTGATTTTGTCGGGTGATGCTTTCCTGAAGGAGGACAATTACAACAAAGCATATGATTCGTACTATGCACTTATGTCTTCGAACGATGAGCACGGAGCTAAGGCCAAATTCAATCTTGCCTACATAGAATACATGCGCAGTAATCTGGACAGCAGCGAGAAGTTTATCGATGCTCTGCTAAATCAGGTTCCCTCATATGATTATTGGATTGCCAGGGCATTTATTCTTTGGTCCGAAATATACATGGTGCGCGAAGATATCTATCAGGCAAAGGTTTCCCTTCAGTCTGTGGTAGATAATTACGAGGGTGAGGACTTAAAGGGCATTGCTCAGGAAAAGCTGGATCTAATCGAAAAACTCGAAAAAGAAAAGAAAGATGAACTCCTGAAGGCCCAAAAGAAAGTGGAGGTGAATTTTGAAGGCATGGAAGATTACGATTACCTGTTTGAAGAAGAAGAAATTGATGAATAAAATGAAAATAGCGCAAACTGTTCTGGCCATTCTTTTTTGTTCGACGTCACTGACTGTCTTTTCTCAGGACAGCCTAGAGGTGGATAGTTTCATCATTGTCAAGGAATTTGTACCGACCCTGTCTCAGGCTTCCAAAATCAGAATCAATCCAGAAATAAAAGACACACAGAATATTGAGGTAAACACGAATTATAACTTTCTGGACAAACAGTTAAGTCATGATTTCGAGCCGGAAATAATAAAAGCGGCTATTCTGAAAGGAGAACCACTGGTGAAACTAAGGAACAACTACCTCATCCTTGGTTACGGAAACAATGCCACACCGATTGCGGAATTCTACTACAACCAGCTCAGGTCCAAAAACTCCTCGATTGGGGTATACGGAAGGCATTTGTCATCTTCGGGGATCCATGACATTGAAAACAGTGGGTACAGCAATAATGCTGTCGGTCTTTCCGGCAGCAGGTACAGCAGAAAATTTACGTTTTCCGGTAAGGTTGATTACCGATACGATGCAGTCAATTATTACGGGTATAATCCGGATCTGCCGGGCATTAATTTGGACAATGCGGCCAAAAATGAAAACATCAGCCAGTTTTTTCAGCGAATAGGAGGTGAGGTGTCCTTCTCAAACAATCAGCGCGACACCTCCGGTGTGAGGCATTATAGTGAGTTGTCCTATCACTATCTCAGTGACAGGTACAATACAAATGAATCGCGGTTCGTCGCCTCCCAGGAGCTCAGTCTAATACATTCAAAGGAAATTCTCACCTTCGATTGGGAATTGGATTACAATAAACTGAGTGACGAAGCATCCGGTAGCTTGACTAATTATTCAAAAGAAAACACCATTCTTTATGCCGAACCGGGCATAGAGCTCCGGGGATCGAAATGGGTATTGGAAGGAGGCTTGAAATTCGCCCTTGAATTTGACGTAAATACAAATCCATTCCTTTATCCCATTGTAGATTTCAGGTACAACCTTATTAAATCCATTATAGTTCCTTACGCGGGTTTAAAAGGAGGTTTGGAGCGAAATTCATTCCATTCTTTTACGGACGACAATGCATTTGTAAGTTCGGCTGTTGAATTGAGAAATTCGGATAAGAAGTATGTAGGTTATGCGGGAATACGCGGAAATCTGAGCAAGAACACTTCCTTCAATCTGTCTTTTTCACAGTCAAAGATCAATGACATGCCCTTGTATGTCAAAGACAGCAATAGTGTCGAGGAACGTAATTTTTCAGTACTGTACGATGAAGTGGATTTAACGGAATTCGGAGCGGAATTGATTTACGAACCAATCGAAAAATGGCGCTTTGTGTTAAACGGAAAGTACTTTATATACAGTGCAAGCCGTGAACTTTACGCATGGCATAAACCGGATTACAGAATTTCGGCCCTGACGACCTATAAACTTGGAAGCAAGATAAAGGCGGATCTGCTGGTTTATCTGATCGGATCACAAAAAGCCAGAACTTCGGATACAGCTTTGGTTCAGACCTACAAAACCCTGGAAGGAACGGTTGACCTCAACCTCAATTTGGAGTACAGGTATTCCAAAAAAATCAATGTCTTTTTGGACCTGAACAACCTGGCTGCAATCAAGTATGAGAAGTGGCAGGATTACCCCACTCAGGGGTTCAGTGTTCTCGGCGGATTCAAATTCTCATTTTAGCTGTTTAATACCGGGTTGAACTGTTAATTTTCTGTTGATAAAAAACTTCTAAAACCCCTGTAAAACTTAGCATTATAGTATATTTGCATACCACCCCATTTGAGGTGGTTGGTTTGTTTTTGATACAACGTAAATTATGACAGAAGAATCGGAAGATAAGAGCCTTGCCAAGGAGTATGGAGCGGAAAATATTCAGGTACTGGAAGGACTTGAAGCCGTTAGAAAGCGACCCTCCATGTACATTGGCGATACCGGTCTAAAGGGCTTGCACCACCTTGTGTACGAGGTGGTCGACAACTCGATAGATGAGGCTTTGGCAGGACATTGCGACACCATTGATGTGATCATGAATGAGGACAACTCGATCACGGTTACGGATAACGGAAGAGGTATTCCGGTCGGGATGCACGAAAAAGAGAAAAAATCGGCGCTTGAGGTGGTAATGACTGTTCTTCATGCCGGTGGTAAATTTGACAAGGGATCGTATAAGGTTTCCGGTGGTTTGCACGGTGTTGGTGTATCTTGTGTGAATGCCCTTTCAGAACATTTGCATGCCCGTGTTCACAGCAAGGACGGGAAATTATACGAGCAGGAATATAAAATTGGGGTGCCCCAGTACAGTGTGCGTGAAGTAGGCACTACCGATAAACGGGGCACGGAGGTTACGTTCAAGCCGGATACCACAATTTTCGAAGACAATATTTACCATTATGAAATTCTTGCATCGCGTCTTCGCGAATTGTCTTTTCTGAATAAAGGGATTACAATCAGCATTACAGATAAGCGTAACAAAAATGAAGAGGGTGAATACATCCGCGAGGTTTTTCATTCCGAACGCGGGTTGCCCGAATTTGTGGAATACGTGGACGAAAACAGGGAACGCCTTATTACCAATGTAATTTACATGGAAGGTGAGAAGAATGGTATTCCGGTCGAGGTGGCCATGATTTACAATTCGTCTTATACAGAGCATCTGCACGCCTATGTCAACAATATACACACTCATGAAGGTGGTACGCATCTTGCCGGATTCCGCAGGGGACTTACAACCACATTAAAGAAGTATGCCGAGTCACAGGGAATGTTCGGCAAGCTAAAATTTGAAATAAACGGAGATGACTTCAGGGAAGGGCTGACAGCTGTCATTAGTGTTAAAATTGCAGAACCCCAGTTTGAGGGTCAGACCAAAACCAAATTGGGAAACAGGGAGGTTACACCGGCTGTAAGCCAGGCTGTGAGTGAAATGTTAACCTATTATCTCGAAGAGAATCCCAATGATGCCAAGACGATTGTACAAAAAGTAATTCTGGCGGCTCAGGCCCGACACGCCGCCACAAAGGCAAGGGAGCTGGTTCAGAGAAAATCTGTGTTGACCGGATCGGGACTACCCGGAAAGTTGGCAGATTGTTCTGAGAAAGATCCCGCAAAGTGCGAGGTTTACCTGGTCGAGGGAGATTCGGCCGGTGGAACAGCCAAGCAGGGCCGAGACAGAATGTTTCAGGCCATCATGCCTTTGAGAGGAAAGATTCTCAACGTCGAGAAGGC
>DNDT01000468.1 GCA_003487525.1 Flavobacteriales bacterium | reverse complement strand
TCATCTGTAAACTTGGATGCATTTGAAATCAGGTTTAACACCACTTGACGGATTCGCATTGGATCTGATCTAACAAGAGGTAAATCGTCTTCAATATCACGTTTGAGTTTTACTGGCTTGTCTTTTACCAAGCCAACTGCAGTTGACATGACGCTACTGATGAGATCGGCAATGTTGACATCATCAAAAGCCAGTTCCATTTTTCCGGCTTCAATTCGAGAGAGATCGAGTATGTCATTGATCAGTCCCAACAAATGTTGGCCTGAATTAAAAATAGCCGTCAAGTCCTGTTTCTGCAAGTCTGTGATTGGTCCATCAATGCCCTTAAGAATTACACGGGCAAAACCNNAAGCTGGCATTCTCGATCCCGATTGCTATTTGGTCTGCAAGCATTTGCAGGATAGCTGTGTCATCATCTGCGAAGGCGTTGACTTCCGATGACTGGATGTCAAGTACGCCTATCATTCGATCGCCCACCCTCAAAGGAAAACCAGTCTCAGAGCGTGTTTCAACCAGAAGTGGATTGGCTTTGTACAACGGATTTTCGGAAATATCGTTAACAATTGTCGTTTTTTGCGATTGGGCAGTTATCCCAACAATTGAAGAATCATCAACAACTATTGAGTAATTCTCGTGCTTTAATTTTTTACCAATTTCCCCGGTTGCTTCTTGCAGATGTGCATTTAGCTTTGAAGAGTCGAGTGTGTAAACAGCGCCATAGTAATATCCAAATCTCTCAACAATCAAATTGACTGTGAGAGAGTAGATTTCATCCATAATAAGGGTTGATGTTACAATGCGGCCAATTTCAGTAGCAGCAGCTAAGTACTCATTTCTACGTCGCAGTGCTTCTTCGTTTGCTTTACGTTCTGTTATATCAGTATGGATAGCTAGAAATCCAAGAATGTTCCCCTGGTCATCAAGAATTGGGCTATTTGTGCCAAAGACTGGAATGAGCTCTCCACCCTTTCGTTTGTTCAGTATCTCTCCGGATACGGTTTCTTTGGCAAGTAGAGTTCCCCAAAAATGCATATAATTATCTTTCGTTAGAAGTCCAGATTTAATAATTCGCGGATTTTCACCAAGGACTTCACCGGGTGTATATCCGTATATTTTTTCAAAACCCGGATTTGCATAAACAATAGTACCGTCAATGTCTGTCATAAACACTGCATCTGCGGATCGTTCCAAGCCAAGACGAAATTTTCGACTTTCATCAAAGAGGCGAGCATTTTCTAAAGCAAACCCAAGTTGACCACCGATAGTTTGGGCAATACTTACAACATTATCTTGAATATGTTCATTTGCGTAACGGAATAAGCATAATGTTCCAAGCGTATGGCCTTTGGTTTCAATAGGAATCCCTATATATCCATGCAAACCAGCTTTTAAATAATTGTCAACGTTTACTCCTTGTGGGGCCTCAGTACCAATATCCTGAAGAACAAGCGTAATATTTTTCTGAAAAACATAATTACAAAGTGAACTGTCCAATTCTTTCGCAGGGTCATCAGATGATATGCTTGGCAAACCGATTTGAATGGCATACTCTAGCAAATTGTCTGCTTCGTTATTTATGGTGATCAGGCCACCATCAAAATTTGTGATACCGAGCACCTTGTTCATCACGGTTTCAAGAATAGATTTTGTATCAAGCGTTTCGCTAGCAGCAGAGATAATTTCATTTAAGGCAGTCAATTCCTCAGCGCGTTCTTGTGTTTCCGCAAACAGGCGAGCATTTTCAACTGCAATTGCAGCCTGTTGAGCTAAACTTTCAAGAAATTCAAATTCAGTCTGAGAAAACTCTGTTTCGTGACCAAATCTCCACACAACCAATAGTCCATGAAGTTTATCTTGAGACATAATTGGAGATGCCATCAAGTGTTGACCTGAAATGTTTTCAGTACTTTGAATGTTTGTTGCAAGGGGGTTTTTACCGAAGTCGTTGAGAATTTCACCAACTTGATTGAAGGCGATTTTTCCTAAAACACCCTCCCCGATCACGAGAAAATCATCTTTGATTTTCTCGGCTTCACTTCCAACAGCTGTTATAGCAATAAGCTCTTTTTTCTGAGAATCAGGGGTATATAAAGCTGCTGTGCTGACATTTAAAAGCTCTTGTGCTTTCACAACAATGCGATCAAATACTTCATGAAGTTCCAGAGTAGCTGAAATTTCCCGGCTTACTTCTGCAAGCGCGGTCATCTCAAGGGCACGACGTTGTGCCTCCTGAAACAAGCGTGCGTTTTCCAAAGCTAAGGAGAGCTGGTCCCCAATCTGCTTGATGAGCATTTGATCTTCAGCCCCCCAAACTTTCTGCTCTGTCTCATCGACTACTTTTATTGTTGCCCAACTATCTCGATCAGTACGAAATGCCGTTGAGATCGCGGATGACGGCTGTGATGTTGAGTTTGAAGACTCCAAAAAATGAGGCTTTTGATTGAGGATTTTCGACTTTATATCCGTGGGCAACAAATCTGATGGATTATGCCCATTTAGCGAAGAGGATTTTACAACCTTTCTGTCTGTGGTTGTTGTCGTTTGCTTTGTCTCTTCATTTTTCAGGTCTTCGAAGAATTTGTCTAGCCGTTGATCAATTTGCTTCTTTTTCTTTGGCATAATCCATTAACTCCTGGGCTAGGACACGATATTGTTGGGAACCTCGACTTTTGGGTTTGTATTGCATAATTGGTTTACCAGCAATGGGGCTTTCACGAAGTTTTGTATCTATCTCGATGACAGTTTCAAATAAACCGGTCTCAAATGTATTCCGTAACTGTTCTTCAATATTGCGATGTGTTCGATTCCTTCTATCAAGCATAGTGATCAAGACTCGATATGCTAGTTGGGGGTTACTTTCCTGTCGGACTCGCCGAATAATTCCCATCATATTGCGCAACGCATAAGAGGAAAAAAACTCTGCTTGTGTAGGAATGATAAGAAGGTTTGCAGCAGTTAGGGCATTAAGGGTTATTGCTCCTAAAAACGGCGGACAATCAATTACGGTAAAGTCATAAGGAAAAGGTATAGAATTGTTGATGGCACGTTTAAGAATTTTTGTGTAATTTGTTCGAATAGGAAGGTACTGTTCAGCGCTTTCGATATTGGTGTGAGATGGAACAAGGTAGAGATTTTCAAATTCGGTTTCATGAATAGCACTTTGCAATGGAACACTCTCTATTAAGACATTGCTACTATTTTGGTTTACATCCCGGGATTCGAGCCCAAATGCCAGGGTCAGATTTGCCTGAGGATCTAGATCTATTAATAAGGTCCTCTGATTATTTTCTGACAGTGCAGCACCTAATGAAAGGGCAGTGGTTGTTTTTGCAACCCCTCCTTTT
>DNDT01000470.1 GCA_003487525.1 Flavobacteriales bacterium | reverse complement strand
ACTGGAAATGAATATCTGGAAGGAGGTAAGCAGGGAATTTCATCCGGCAGATGACAAACATAAATACAGTATGAGCTTTCTTCGATTCAATAAGAAATAAATCCATTAAATTTACGAGGTGAAGAAACCTTTGATATTCATCCTGGTTTTATCCGCACTTGCCTGCCAAAAGGCGCAGCGCGATGAAGACGTTGCTACAAATTCGGCAGAAGACGTCTCCCTGGCTCAAAGTATTTTTTCGGATGCCTATAAAATCATGAGGGTTGCCGCATTGAATACTCAGGGGATATCTTCGGCAACAGGCAGCATAACAAGTGTCTTCGGCTGCGAGTCCATAAGCTCTGATACGATTTCGGACCCAAAGGAAATAATCATAGATTTCAAATATATTGGTTGCGAGGGTTTGGACAGAGTGCGTTACGGACGTCTGGTCGGTCAATTCTACGGAAAATTCTCCGAGGTGAATTCGGCACTCGACCTCACTTTTTCAAATTATTACTTTGAAGATTATGAAGTAAACGGAAAGGTAAGAGTGATCTTTAAAGAGCCAAATACCGGTGGGAATCCGGTTAATACCTTCTATGTGACAAACGGTCAGATCACCGAATCGAATACCTTGTCCTGGACCGCAAGTCAAAGCTGGGAAACGGTTATGGACGAAGGAGTGGTAAAATTCATGGTTAAAGGCATACGCAACGGCGTGAACCGAAAAGGAAACGTGTTTTTTGCAAAGATCGGAACTCCATTGACGTTGTCAGATCAGTGTTTTTCGGTGTTAATGGGATCACAGGAGTTGGAAGTAATAAATTTATCCAATCGCACCGTTTTGTATGAAAATTCGGAATGTGTAAGTCGTGGAGTGGCGGTTGTGAATGGAGCGCGAATTCCCTTTACCTACTAGGAAGCTACTTTTAAGTGATTTACCGTTGATTTGCTCAGTTTCTGAGTGGCGTAATCCAGATCGATCAGTACTTTTTCATTTTTTGCGGCCTGAGAGGGCAACTCAAACATGGCATCCAGCATGATGGCTTCGCAAATAGACCTCAAACCCCTTGCCCCAAGCTTAAATTCAAGTGCTTTTTCAACAATGAAATCAAGTGCTTTCGGATCAAATGAAAGTTCGATGTTATCTATTTTAAACAGTTTTTTATACTGCTTTACAATCGAATTTTTCGGATCGGTCAATATGGATCTCAAACTGTCTCGGTCCAGAGGGTTTAGGAACGTCACGACAGGCAGTCGACCAATCAACTCCGGAATCAGACCGTAATTCTTAATATCGNNTCGATCAGCTTCAGCAATGCCTGTTGCACGCCTTCGCCTGACACGTCGCGGGTGATGGAGGGGTTGTCCGACTTGCGGGCAATTTTATCGATTTCATCGATAAATACAATTCCGTTTACGGCCGCATTAACATCGTAATCGGCAGCCTGGAGCAGTCTGGACAAAATGCTTTCAACATCTTCTCCCACGTATCCCGCTTCCGTCAGTACGGTAGCATCGGCAATGCAAAAAGGAACGTTTAGAATCTTGGCTATTGTTTTGGCCAACAGCGTTTTACCTGTACCTGTTTCACCAACCAGGATGAGGTTCGACTTCTCGATTTCGACATTGTCGCTGTCGACTTTTCCGTGAATCAATCTTTTGTAGTGATTGTAAACCGCAACAGAGAGAACGCGCTTTGCTTCATCCTGTCCGATGACGTATTCATCCAGGTGTTTTTTAATTTCAACCGGCTTAAGGAGGTGCAATTTTGAAGTCAGGCTGAAATTTACCTTGGCCGCATTTTCCTCTTTTACAATATTCTGTGCCTGGAGAATGCAGTGGTCACATATATGCCCGGATATCCCTGCAATCAGGACGTTGGTTTCCTTTTTTTCCCGATTGCAAAACGAACAGCGAATATTCTCCTTTTGAGCCATAGCACTAAGATACTAAAAATGACAAGGGCGTTTACGCAAAAAGTTATCCTTTCTTGGGGGTCTTGGACAGTACTTCGTCAATCATACCGTAATCCCTTGCTTCCTCGGCTTTCATCCAATAATCCCTGTCACTGTCTTTCCAGACCTTGTCATATTTCTGATTACTGTGCACTGCGATGATGTCGTAAAGCTCTTTTTTCAGCTTCTGAATCTCTCTCGCAGTGATTTCTATATCCGAAGCCTGGCCTTCAGCGCCGCCCATTGGCTGGTGAATCATTACCCTGGAGTGCTTTAATCCCGAACGCTTGCCTTTGGCTCCTGCGCAAAGCAGGACAGCGGCCATCGAAGCCGCCATTCCTGTACAAATGGTGGCAATATCAGGTGCTACATACTGCATGACATCGTAAATTCCAAGTCCTGCATATACGGATCCGCCCGGAGAATTCAGGTAAATCATAATATCCTTTTTGGCATCCACCGACTCCAGGTACAATAACTGTCCCATGATAATGTTTGCCACATCATCATTGATCGGAGTTCCCAGAAAAATAATTCGATCCATCATCAGACGGGAGAATATATCCATGCTCGCCACATTTAACTGGCGTTCCTCGATAATGGTCGGTGAAATGTAAGCGTTCACCGCCGATGAATAGTCATTCAGTGTTGTGCTTGAAATACCTCGGTGCTTGGTAAGGTATTTCTTGTATTCGTTCGGATCTGTCATAATTGCGTTTACTTCTTCGCTAATTTAAGAAAATCATCATATGAAATTTTCTTTTCCTTTATCTTGATATTGGTCTTTAAAAACTCCAGCATTTTTGCATCGTACAACTGATCGTAAATTCGTTTGGCTTCTTCTTGATTGGCAAGAACATTCCTGGCCGTGTCTTTCAACTGATCCTCGTCCGGAGTTAATTGCTGATATTGCGCAAATTGCTGCCTTAGCAGTCCAATGGTGTAGTTTTCGGCATCTTCCCGAGAAACGGCAAGGTTTTTTTCCTTGATAATGTTGTTTTCAACGATCTGCCATTTCAGGCTTTTGGCGTAAACGTCATATTCGCTGTTGATTTCTTCCATGGTTAGTGCTTTGTCGTTGGCGTTGAGCAACCATTTTTTCAGAAACTCATTGGGCAGGGAGATTTTCGATTTTTCAATGATTTTTTCCTGAATGTCAAGCATTAGTTTTTGATCACTGGTATGATCAAACTGTTTTTTCAGGTCCGCACTGATTTTTTCTCTGAATTCCTCTTTGTTTTTCACATTTCCCGGGCCGAATACCTTGTCAAAAAATTCCTGGTTTATCTCCGTGGGAGTGATGTGATTGACTTTTTCAACGGTAAACTTAAAAGATGACTTATTAAAAATGAGGTCTTCTTTTTTCTTGCCCAGAATTCTTGCCTTGTCTTCTTCAGAATTAAACTGATCGTACTTAATAACGATTGAAATGCCGGGAGCAAGTCCGATCAACGACTTTTTAAGTTTTTTATTCTCAATGGTGGAAATCAACATGGAACCTTTGTGGCTGATTCCATTGTCTATGACGTTGCCCTGTTTGTCCAGTTCCTCAAACAATCCGGTCAGCATATCATCCTCCACAGACACTTTGGTTTCACTGACCTGACCATAGCGCTTGGCTACATCCAGGGTCTGCTGGTCCAATAATTTACTGTCAACCTGTATTTCGTATTTCTCGATTTTGATTTTATCGATGATGCTCAGATCGAATTGGGGAGCCAGACCTAGTTCAAATTCAAATTCGAATTCCTTTTGTTTTTCCCAATCGATTTTGAGTTCTTCATCTCTCTTCGGAAGGGGATTTCCAAGAATGGAAATCTCATTTTCCGCGATGTACTCGTTAATTGATTTTGACAGGATTTGGTTGATCTCTTCAACCAGGGTGCTGGTTCCGGCCATTTTCTTAATCATCCCCATTGGTACATGACCTTGCCTGAATCCTGGAATTTTGGCCTTCTTTTTTAATTCTTTCAGTCTGTTTTCAACCTTGCTTTCATAATCTTCGGGACCGAGCTTAATTTTGACAAGGGCATTCAGGTTGTCAATGTTCTCTCTAACTATGTTCATGTTATTTGTTCTTAGGTGTTTCGCGATGCAATTTCACCGTATCGCAACGATGTTTTGAATTTTTGATTTTTAAACCCGGCAATGTCTTGCAAGTTTTCTTAGAAAAAACGGGTGTTGTTAGCACCCGTTCAGTCGGAGTTTTGTGCGGATGAAGGGACTCGAACCCCCAAGCCTCGCGGCACTAGATCCTAAGTCTAGCGTGTCTACCAATTTCACCACATCCGCATTGTCGTGGCTCAAATTTAGGGAGGCAAATTTAGTATTTTTTAATCAGTCAAGGTCATTTTTACAATTCTGATTTATGGGTAAATTGAACCGTGTTAAAAGGTTTATTTTTACCTTAAAATTTCATTTGAATGAAGACCATTGATCCCCGGGAAATAAGTGTTCCTGAACTGCATTCTTATTTACTTGGATCCATAGGACCCAGGCCGATAGCACTTGCATCCACGGTAGACGAACACGGAAACAGAAACCTGAGCCCTTTCAGTTTTTTCAACATTTTCAGCGCCAATCCGCCCATTGCGATTTTTTCACCGGCAAGAAGGGGCAGGGACAAGACAACGAAACATACCTACGAGAACGTTAAGCTGGTGCCTGAAGTGTGCATAAATGTTGTAAATCATGACATTGTTCAGCAGACATCGCTTGCCAGTACCGAATATTCAAAAGAAACGGATGAGTTTATTAAATCCGGCCTTACCCCTCTGGCTTCCGTATTGATTAAGCCGGCTCGTGTAGCCGAATCTCCCGTGCAAATGGAATGCAGGGTTAAGGAAGTTGTTGAACTTGGAACAGGCGGCGGAGCCGGGAACCTCATCATATCGGAAATACTCATGATACACATCAGCGATGATGTTTTGGATGATAAGGGCGCGATAGATCAGTATAAAATTGACCTGGTTGGCAGAATGGGCGGAAACTGGTACACCAGGGCGCGTTCGGGTTTGTTTGAGGTGGAAAAACCGATCTCGACTCTGGGTATTGGAGTAGATAACATACCGGGAGAAATAAGGCTTAGCCTGATTCTTTCAGGGAACGACCTCGGAATGCTTGGAAACATAGAATCGATACCGGACATGAAAGACGTGGCCGATTATAGCAACAAGCATTTAAAACAGCTCACGGAAGGAGTTTCCAAAAAAGACCTTACTTCGGTTTTGCATGAAGCCGCAAAAAATGCGTTGTCCAATGGAAAGGTTGAAGATGCATGGAAAATCCTGCTGGCCGAAAAACTCTGATGAAGTTCACCGAACGATATGCGGAATTGTTTAACAGGCTTTTACCAAGCCCGTTTACCATTGCCGTTTTACTTACGGCACTGACCTTTATTCTGGCGTTTTTCTTTACGGGAGGAGACAAAAACCCGGGAACTCATTTTATTGACCTCGTCGGCTACTGGGAAAATGGTTTGTGGGATCGCGGGTTGATGGTGTTTGCCTTTCAGATGATGCTCATGCTTATTCTCGGACATGCCCTTGCGCTTACTAAACCGGTTTCAACCCTGATAAATTATACGCTTCAGTTTTGTACTACAACGGCCAGGGCAGCTTTTCTTGTCACCTTTTTCACCATTTTGGTCGCTTTGTTCAATTGGGGTTTGGGTTTGATATTCGGCGCAATTTTTGCTCGAAAAGTTGCCGAGTATGCTCACAGAGTCAACATGCCCTTGAATTACCCATTGATAGGAGCGGCGGTTTACAGCGGACTCATGGTATGGCACGGTGGAGTATCAGGTTCTTCTTTGGTCAAAGCTGCAGAGCCAAATCACATTCGTGAAATGATGAGTGGAATATACAGCCCGAATGAAGTGGCCTTGTTACCGGGGGCAATCGGATTTGACCAAACGGTATTCAGCGGT
>DNDT01000268.1 GCA_003487525.1 Flavobacteriales bacterium | reverse complement strand
TGTCCTTCCAAGTTTGGTTCTTTTCGGTGAATTCATGAACCACCTGATCGGCCGAAATTACCTCGGTTTTTAGATTAAGCGTGTTTACGAGATGATCCCGGTACTGAATTGTTTCATCAAAGTGATTCCCCGTGTCAATAAAATGAATCACCTGATCGGGTTTGAGGCTTACCATGTATTTTAACAGGAAGGCAGAATTTGAACCAAATGAACTGGTACACATGATATCAGATGCATCAAAATCCCTGTAAAGGGTCTTAATTCGATCTTCGACCGAAAGGGCCTTGTACCTTAAATTAAGAGATTTAACCAAATTGAGATTGATAGTCATACCGAACCGATCTTAACCAACACAAAGGTGAACATGAAGTTTAGAGTGTAAAATGACATATGTCAGTTTATTAAGAAAGATTTAATTATTTGACTTTTATGAATTTAGCCTAAAAAAGTGCGCCAATGCTCCTGATATCTATCATATTCTGGCATGAGGCAGAATAGTTCATTCGGAATAAAACTTTTGAAATTTTACATATTCATTAAGTATGCTTTGTGAATTTAGATGGACACCTTACCAAATAGCCAAGTTCCAGCCAAATATGCCCGTGAGATCAAGCGAATGCTGAAGGAAAAGAATGCGGTTTTACTTGCTCACTACTACCAGGAACCGCAAATTCAGGATTTGGCCGATTTCGTGGGTGACAGTTTATCACTGGCGAATGAAGCGGCCAAATCCGAAGCCAAACTAATTGTATTTGCAGGCGTACATTTTATGGCCGAAACAGTTAAAATCATGAACCCGGATAAAACGGTGGTTGTTCCTGATCTATCCGCCTCCTGTTCGCTGGCCGAGTCATGCACCGCCGACAGTTTCAAGGAATTCATCGACTCACACCCGGACCACACGGTGGTAAGCTATATTAATACCACCGCAGATGTAAAGGCAATAAGCGATATAATATGTACCTCCTCCAACGCCGAAAAGATTATCAGGTCAATTCCGGAGGAACAACCCATTATCTTCGGCCCAAACAAAAACATGGGCAAATACCTGAACGAAAAAACAGGGCGCAACATGCTGCTATGGGACGGGATTTGCGTGGTCCACGAAGCGTTTGCCCTCAATAAAATCACCGAACTTGTCAAGCAATACCCGGAGGCTAAAATCATCGCCCATCCCGAATCACACGCTTCCATCTTAAAGATTGCCTCCTTTATCGGTTCCACATCCGCCCTGATCAAATACGCAAGGGAGGACAACGCCACAACGTATATTGTGGCCACCGAGGTTGGAATTCTGCATAAAATGAAAATGCAGGTGGCCGATAAAAAACTAATTCCGGCACCGATTGCCGAAGATAATTCGTGTGCATGCAGCGAATGTGCCTACATGAAACTGAATACGCTTGAAAAACTTTATTACTGCATAAAGAACGAAAATCCAAAAGTTGAACTAACGGAACAACTTCGTACCAGTGCACTCAGACCAATTGAGCGCATGTTAGAAATAAGTTAGTAAAATGACTTCCAGGTGTGATTTTTTAGTACTTGGATCCGGAATTGCGGGTCTTACCTTTTCCATAAAACTAGCCCGTACATTTCCGGATAAAAATATTGTCATTGCTTCAAAAAACAGCGAAGAATCAAGCACCAAATACGCACAGGGAGGCATCGCAGCGGTCACCGATCTGACAATCGACTCTTTTGAACAGCACATACAGGATACCCTGATTGCAGGAGACGGATTGTGTGACAGGTCTGTTGTCGAAATGGTGGTTCGCGAGGGAAGTGAATGCATCAGGGAACTTGAAAGCTGGGGAGCGGTCTTTGACCGTGAACCTTCCGGTACACTAAATTTGCATCGGGAAGGTGGTCATCAGAAACACCGGGTGGTACACCATAAAGATACCACGGGATCCGAGGTTCAAAACACACTTTCAAACCAAATAAAACTCCTTCCAAACATTGAACTGCTGACAAGCCATGCAGCTGTAGATCTGATATTTGAAGGAAATACCTGTTGCGGAGCAAGACTATTTGATCTTGAAACCTCAAATCTGTACAATGTCTTTTCGGGATCAACCTTATTGGCAACCGGAGGAATAGGACAGGTATTCAGTTCGACCACCAATCCGAATATTTCGACCGGAGACGGAATCGGAATGGCATTGCGTGCCAATGTCAAAACAGAAAACCTTGAATTCATTCAATTTCATCCCACTGCCCTTTACGACGAACGGGACAAAAAAGGTCAGGTTTTTCTAATCTCTGAGGCGGTAAGGGGCCTGGGAGCCAAGCTGGTGAATCACCGGGGAGAGCATTTTATGAGTGATTATGACCCGCGGGGCGATCTTGCACCGCGGGACATCGTTTCAAGGGCAATCGCCTCCGAAATGAAACGAACCGGACAGGAGCATGTGTATTTGGATTGCACGGAAATTGATGTGGCAGAATTCGAGGCCCATTTTCCTGAAATAAAACGAAAGTGCCTCGAAAAAGGCATCGACCCAAAATATCAACCCATACCGGTATTACCTGCAGCACATTACCTGTGCGGTGGCATTAAAACAGATACATGGGGCCGAACATCGATGCTCAACTTATTCGCCTGCGGCGAATGTGCCTGCACAGGCCTGCACGGTGCCAACAGGCTCGCATCCAATTCACTTCTGGAGGCCCTGGTATTTGCCAACAGGTGTTACCTCTCCGTTGTAAATGATCCGTTATTCGAGGATTGCAAGGACCATTCCTCCGAGGTTCCATTCCGGATTTCGAATCAAGCGGTTTCGTCGGGTGAACTTATGGACCTTACCGAAGAAATGCAATCGATCATGAGTGCCAACATCGGAGTCAGATGCAATCAGATTGAACTTAACAAGGCTCTGATCAGGTTGACTCAACTATCCGGGACCACGGAAAAGATTATATCCGAACAGGGAATAAACAGAGCCTCCCTGGAATTGAGAAACATGATCTCTGTTAGCCTTGAGATCGTCAGGCAGTCTCTTTTACGGAATGAGAACAGAGGGACGTTTTTTAAGGAAGAGGAGTGATTCTAGATTCGNNATTTAACGATTTAACGGTTTAACAGTTTTACAGTTTAACGGTTTAACGACTTTTCGAATAACCAATACACGATTCCCAAATTCCCCATTTAACCCTATACCCAAAAAAAAATTCCTAATATCGAAGCATGAAACCTTTCCTTATCCCGATATTATTTTTAACCATATTTTTTACCGACGCCACGGCTCAGTACTGGCAGCAAAAAGTGGCCTATACCATGAACATTGTGATGGACACTGAAAAAAACCGGTTTAGCGGACATCAGGAAATCGTCTACACCAATAATTCGCCCGACACCCTGAAGATTGTTTATTACCACCTGTATTACAATGCTTTTCAGCCGGGAAGCATGATGGACGAGCGGGCAAAAAACATCATCGATCCCGATCAGCGAATTGGAAAGCGAATTTCGGAACTGCAGGAAAACGAAATCGGTTTTCATAAAATAACAAGCCTAAAACAGGATGAAACCGATCTAATTCTCGAAGAACACGGGACCATTTTAAAAGCATATTTAAGCCAACCACTCCTTCCTGGTGGAAAAACCGTATTGGAAATGGATTTTGAAAGCCAGGTTCCGGCACAAATCAGACGAACAGGAAGAAACAACATTGAAGGCATTGATTATTCAATGAGTCAATGGTATCCAAAACTGGTCGAATACGACCGGGACGGCTGGAATGCCGTTCCCTATATCGCAAGGGAGTTTCACGGAGTATGGGGTGATTTTGACGTTACCATCCTCATGGATTCCTCCTACACAATAGCGGCCACAGGGATTCTTCAACATCCGGAGAAAATTGGAAAAGGTTATGCACATAAAACTGAAGGTGATACAAGCCGTGTGTTGAGCTGGAATTTCAAGGCAAAAAACGTGCATGACTTTGTCTGGACCGCCGATCCCGATTATATACACACGATTTACCGAACATCGGATATGGTCGACTTGCATTTCTTTTACCAGAACGACTCGTCCATTATTAAAAACTGGGAGATACTCCCGTTCTATACCGCCGAGTGCTTTCGCTTGATGGGAAATCTGGTTGGGAAATACCCGTATTCGTCTTACTCGGTTATTCAAGGTGGAGATGGTGGTATGGAATATCCAATGGCGACATTGATCCTTGGCAACGGCAAGACCAGAGGTCTGATTGGGGTTATGGTCCATGAGGTGATTCACAGCTGGTTTCAGGGAGTTCTGGCAAACAATGAAGGAAAATACCCATGGATGGACGAAGGATTCAATACGTACTACAATCACATCGTGATCGATTCTCTGTTTCAACGCAATAATGAATCCCGTCATAAGGATAGTTACAATGCGTACTTCCAGATTAAGAAGGCAGGATTCTACGAACCTCTGTCAACTCATTCGGATCATTACTTTACCAACAGAGCCTACGGAGTCGCCGCGTATTCAATGGGCTGCATATTTTTGAATCAATTGTGCGGTGTAATTGGAGAAGAAACCGTGCTCCGAAGTATGAAGAAATACTACCGAGAATGGCAATTTAAACATCCCGAACCAAGAGATCTGGAGTAGATACT
>DNDT01000014.1 GCA_003487525.1 Flavobacteriales bacterium | reverse complement strand
TTGTATCTATTTCTATGTAGAAATGCCAACAGAAGAAACGGAACTATTGAGTATCTTAAGCGCCAATGGCTTTGAAGATATTGAAATGACGAGGGCTGCTTGTCAGGCATTAATAAAGTTGCGCGCTATGGATTTGACTAAAAAACCAGGCTTAAGTGAACTTGTTGATTGGGTCGGGTATGCAAAATACAAAGAACTTACCCCAAAAGAGATAGATGAAATGTGGTATTCCGAAGTGCTACTGAAAAATCGCAAAGACCAACAACGAGTAAAGCAACATAAGGCGGAGTCTAGTAAAAAATAAAAATATGAATGAACCTATCAAGTCCCCTGAGTATTTATGGCGGTTGTTTACGGAATTACGCCGTAGACAATTCTTACTTGGACCTCAAGATTATGACGAAGTACGTCAGGCTTTACGCCTGGGATTTGGTTGGGAATCACGGAATGCGCTTCTAAATTTATTGTGTGCACTTTGGACAAAATCGAAGGAAGAACAAGAAATACTTATCACGCTCTTTGAACAAGATAATGAGATTCCGGAATGGGAAACAGATAACAGTATTGATGTAAGAAACAATGTTTCATATCCCGAACCCCAAAAGGGCCCTTCTATAACAACATTTATCCTAAAACAGCTGAAGGAGGCGGGCAGAAGAATTTCAGTACTATCTGACAGAATATTTAAGGTATTTTCCAAAAGTCCTTCATCTGAGTCTAAAACTTCCCCGCGACAAGAGGAACCAGATCGTTCAATAGAGATAGAAACAGAAAAAGAACCAGAAGAAGGTCTCCCTTTCATACCAGAAAATTTGGAACTTCCAAAGACCCCTGTTATTTTGGTTCCTGAATATCCTGTGTCGGAGAGGGATACCGCTCAGACCTGGCGTCGACTGCGAAGAGTTGTTCGTATTGGTCCTCCGGTAGAACTTGACATCAATGCCACCATTACACGTCGCGTCCAACAAGGTGTAGCTGTTGACATGGTATTAAGACCTCGCCGTCGAAACACTACTCGGCTTTTATTATTAGTAGATCAATTTGGGTCCATGGCACCTTATCAACAATTTGTAAATACAATTTGTAAGGCAATTCAACACACAAGTAATATACAGAACGCAGAAATATATTACTTTCACGATGTGCCAGTGCAATCCAAGCAACTTGAAGATTCACAAATACTGAAACCAATAAACAATGAACTTTNNATTACTATAATCAGTGATGCGGGAGCAGCACGAGGAAGATATGATTTCAGACGTTTATTTAGTACAGTTGCCTTTCTCAAGGCACTAAAACTCTGTACCAACCAGTTTGTCTGGCTAAATCCCGTTCAACGCGAAGATTGGAAATATGGAACGGCAAAGCAAATACAACGCTACATACCGATGTTTGAAATGAATCGAGAGGGATTTTCCCTTGCAGTTGATGTATTACGAGGGCACCCTTATTATATAGAGCAACCTCTATGAATGAAAGCATAAGCCGCCACCGTGCTTTGTCTCGTATTGAAGAGTTCGAATTTGATGTGCAACGTAGAATTCAACGTCGCTTAGGCATAGTAAGAAGTTCACCACAAGAGAAACTAATACTAAACTTAGCTTGTCATGCTGCATTACCAGTTCTTTTGAATGCCGAAATAGTACACTTGATACGCATCAATTTCTTTAATGGGGTTTTTAAGAAAGGTGAAGAATTAACATCTACGGCCGAACGAGATTTTCTGTTTTCTGACATATGTGTTGAAATCGGAGGGGGGTTATACAAAATTGATCAAGATGTTCGAAAGGTTCTTTTAGAGAGATTGTTATCAGAATATGGTATTGATAGAGCGCAAAAGGTCGCAGCCCTATTATGGAAGTACACCGCTAATAAAACTTCTTGGGGAGAAAATGCTCGCCTTGATAATGCCCAACGTCTCACAGCACTTAATTTTCTTGATCCCGGTCAAGCCCGAACATGGCGAAATAATGCTAGAGACCGTATAGGAAAAATGAGTAGCGAAGAAGACTGGGCATTGGCAATGATCACTGAATTAGAAAAACTTGATACTTTCAATATCCCGTCCGAAAAAACTGTTAAATATGCAACCGCCAAAATTGTACTTCTTGGGGATTCTGGTGTTGGAAAAACAGGTTTGGGCTGGCGATTGGCGCACGGCGAATTCAAGGAACACGCATCCACACATGGTCAGCAGTTTTGGACTATTCCGCAGTTGAATTTCAAGCGTAAGGACGGCACCGACTGTGAAGCCGTGCTGTGGGACTTGGCAGGGCAACACATATATCGCCAAGTCCATTCCATCTTTTTGGAAAATGTCACCGCAGCAATAGTGCTATTCGACCCCACCAACCGTCAGGATCCGCTCAAAGGCGTGCAGTTCTGGCTGGAACAACTCAAGGACAAGGGGCAACTTCCGCCCACGGTGCTGGTCGGCGCGCGCGTGGATCGCGGCGCTCCCGCCCTCTCGCAGGATGAACTGAACCAGTTCTGCCAGCGTTACGGCATCAAGGGCGGCTACATCTCCACCTCCGCACTCAAAGGCGATGGATTGGATGAATTGATGGAAATCCTGAAAAAGCAAATCCCGTGGGATGAGATGACCGCCACCATCACCACTGTGACTTTCAAGCGCATCAAGGATTACGTTCTGTCGCTCAAAGAGAAGACAGACAGAAAAGGTGTGTTGGTAAATCCGGCAGATTTACGTAAACAACTTGAAGCAACAGACAAAGATTGGAACTTTACCAATGCCGAAATGATGACCGCAGTTGGACATCTTGAAACTCACGGTTATGTTTCTGTTCTGCAACATTCAGCAGGCGAACAATATATTCTGCTTACGCCAGATTTATTAGTCAACCTTGCGGCATCCATCATGCTGCTCGCCGATAAAAATGCGCGCGAGTTAGGCGCGGTCAGCGAGACGGAACTGCTTGGTGGCAAAATTCCACTTGATGAACTCAAAGGTTTGGAAGAACGCGAACAGCAAATTTTGATTGATGCAGCAATTCTCCGTTTCCTTGAGCATAACATCTGTTTCCGCGAAACGTTCAACGAAGACACTTTGCTCATCTTCCCCAGCCTGATAAAACAAAAACGTCCGTTACAAGATGATATTCCATCCACAGATGACATATCTTACGTAGTGCGAGGGCGCGTAGAAAGCTTATACGCTTCACTAGTAGTTTTGCTTGGATACACACCTACTTTCTCACGTATCAATCAATGGCAAAATCAGGCGCAGTATGTGATGAAAGAAGGCGAACTCTGCGGTTTCCGCCTCATTGAAGAACATGAAGGTGAAATCGAACTGGTGCTGTACTATGCTGACAAGATGCCGCAAAGCGGGCGCGACAAATTCCAGGAATTGTTTGAGCAATTTCTCTATCAACATGAAGTGGAAGTCACACGTTTCTCGCCTGTGATCTGCAAAAACGGACACCGTCAAGAACGCACAATTGTTATCGAGCGTGTTCGTAATAACAAACCGTTCATGTTCTGCGATGAATGCGGCGAAAAGATCACTCTCCCCGAATTTGACAAACCGCAAATTATCAACCCATCCCCGTGGCTGCAACGCGAAGAAGCGATGGCACGCCTGCATAGTTCCTACACAAGACACCTGACCAATATTAAAAGTTATCGGCGTGGTTGGTCCCCTCCACGCGCTTATCTCAGTTATCTGCCCGAACAAAAACAATGGACAGAAAAGCTCACCAATGATTTACGCGATGCAGGTGTATTTATCATTGAAAAGCCTGAAGGTGTCAAAGATGAAGATTTCATTATCATATTCGATACTCCCGCTTTCCAAAAAGCATATCAATCATCATCTCCCACTCTAACCAATGATATTACAGTGATAAAGGCAAGGTTATCAGGCAACAACAAGAAACTGCTTTCTCTCACCCGAGAAAGAAAAGTTGAGGGTCACGATATCAAAAGTTGTCAACCCGGTGATTTCTCTGACGACACCCATTATCCCGTGAGTTTGCTCAACCTAGTGATGGAACTATATGCCATCCCGCTCAATCACAAAGGCTTTGAGCCGCTGCGTCTATCCCTGCATGAGCAATGGGAACAAACACTCGCAGGAAA
>DNDT01000368.1 GCA_003487525.1 Flavobacteriales bacterium | reverse complement strand
AGGCAATGGTTGGTTTTGGAAGGAGAGATGAAGCGAATTGCCAGACAGGACAAGTACTTTGACCTTATCAGGAAGGGAATTTACACCACTACTTTCGAGGCCCAGGCCTATTACAAAAACCAAAATCAAAAGGTGGGTATTTCTTATGTGGTTAAGCGATATGCGGATGTTGCCGATTCTACCGTTTCGGTTAGTGAAGGCGATATTAAGGAATACTACAATCAGAACCGAAACAAGTTCATCGAAAAGAAATCCCGAAAAATTGAATATAGCGTATTCAGGGTTGTTCCTTCTTCCGAAGACAGTGCCGCGGTTAAGAAATGGGTCGATCACACCTATGCTCAATTCCGACTGACCAAAGACGATTCAACCTTTGTAAATGCAAATTCGGACAAGGAATTTGATTTTAAGTTTTACAGCAAGAATGACCCGGTTCGGTTTGATACCAATCTGTTTGAAATTGACTCCGTAGGGCTTACCGTTGCACCGGTTATCGAAGGCGAAGCATGGAAGATGCGAAAGGTGGTTAAGATCAAATACGCGTCCGATTCAGTGGAAGCCCGACATATTTTGTTGTCCACGGAAAAGAAGAACAAGGAGGAGGTTGCCCTCAGAATGGACAGCATCAAATCGGCAATTCAGACAGGTGCGGATTTTGCGGAAATCGCCGGACGACTCTCCGAAGATCCCGGTTCAAAAGACAAAGGAGGAAGCCTTGGATGGTTTAAGGAAGGATATATGATTCCGGTGATCAACGACAGTTGTTTCAAAGGAAAACTGAATAAACTAATGGTCATTGAGTCATCTTTCGGAGTGCACCTCTTTGAGGTCACAGGCAAGAGCCCTCAGGTGAAAAAAATCCAGGTAGCAACGATTGTACGCAGCATTGATGCGAGCAGGGAAACAATGGACGGTCAGTTCACGGCATCGAATGATATGTCTCTGAGAGTTGCGGAAGAAAAGGACATGGAATCTTTGGCAATGGAGTACAATGCCGAATTCAATTCAATCGACATTCGGGAGAGTTATTTTGAAATTCCCGAAGTGGAATCTTCCAGGCAATTGATCAGATGGGCATATGAAGCCGAGGTTGGCGATGTTACCGAGGCACTTCAGTTCGCCGGTGCCTTTGTTGTAGCCCGATTACTGGAAATTCACGAGGACGGTGTAGCCCCGCTTAATCGCGTTAAGGCCGAAGCCGAACTGGGTGCCATTAAGAAGAAAAAGGCCGAAGCATTCATACAGGAAATGCAGGGTGTCACCGATTTGAACGAGGCCGGAAAAAGCCTTAATCTGATGGTCGAAAAGGCTGATAACATTGCTTTTGAGAACTTCAGCATTCCCGGTCTTGGTAGAGAACCTGAATTAATGGGTAAAATATTTACCATGCANNGGCGGTGTATTTATCGTTCAAATCGATAAGGTAGACGCGGTGAACGTTTCTGATATTGACATTGCAGCTCCAAAGGAGCAATTGACCCTGTCAAGAGCGACAAGAGTCGGAGACGACCGGTCATCGGGTGTGTTCGAAGCGCTGAAGGAATGTTCGGATATTGAAGATAATCGATTCAGGTTCTATTAATCCCTAGAGAATATTCAGCCGGTCGGAGTCCAGCTTGATAAAAATAAAAAGCAGGATGGTGAATGACCAAAGCGAGGATCCTCCATAACTGATAAATGGAAGAGGTATTCCAATCACCGGTGCCAGGCCGATGGTCATGCCTATGTTCACGGCAAAATGAAAGAAAAGGATCGACACCACACCGTATCCGTATATTCGGCTGAACGACGAGCGCTGTCTTTCGGCCAGCATGATTAGCCGGACAAAGAGCGCGATAAAGAGTGAAATCAGGATAGAACTCCCCATGAAACCCCATTCCTCGCCAATGGTGCAGAAAATGAAATCCGTGCTTTGTTCGGGAACAAAATCAAACTTTGTCTGGGTGCCCTGAAGGTACCCCTTTCCAAAACCACCCCCGCTGCCGATGGCAATCATGGATTGATTGACGTTGTACCCGGCACCCTTCAAATCTTCCTCCAGGCCCAGCAAAACGTCAATTCGCTTTGTCTGATGAGGTTTCAGGATGTTGTCAAAAACATAGTCGACGCTCATTATCACCCCTGATGACAGAACAAATAAGACAAGCACCACCTGCCAGACGTATTTGATTTTTCTGAATACGATGGTTATGATCACAGCGGCAATGGCAAGAATAAAAACGAGAATCCATCCACCGCTCAGGGTAAAATCAAAGGGTAAATTCCATTCCAGGTTTCTCACAAGCAGGGTAAATACAAACAAAACGGCAACACTCATGGCCACGGTAAAATACTTACCCGAAAGCCCCTCTCTGTAAAGAACAATGATAAACGCCGCATACACCAGTGTCGAACCTGTATCCGGTTGCAACAGGATTAACAGAGCCGGCAGTATGATAATCACTCCGGATATCAGTTTTGTCCGCAAATCCTTCACCTTCACGTTCATGGAACTCAAGTACTTGGCCAGGGCGAGACCGGTGGCAAACTTTGCGAACTCCGACGGCTGGATGGCCATTCCACCGAAGGTAAACCATGACCTGGCTCCCTTGACTTCGGTACCGAACAGGGCGACCGCAATCAACAAAAATATCATGGTAATATACAGGGCATACCCAAATGAGCTGTAAAACCTGAAGTCGATCAGCAAAATGCCGATTGCCAGGACGCAGGCGGCACCAATCCACATAAGCTGTTTTCCGTACCGTTGAGTTATATCCAGAATGCTTTGGTGTTCTTCGTTATACACCGCGGCGTAAATGTTTAACCAGCCAATAAAAACCAACAGCAAGTACAACAGAATCGTCGTCCAGTCCAGCAGCTGAAATATGTTATGCCTATTCCTCATCCGGGTTAATCAGGTTTCCGTTGATCATTCGTTCTTCAAGTGCCGGATCAGAAATACTGTCGCGCAAGTACTTTTCGATCATTAAACCGGCAATGGGTGCGGCCCAGCGTGCACCCCAGACACCGTTTTCCACATACACCGAAATGGCAATTTTCGGATCGTCCTTTGGCGCAAAGGCAAGAAAGGTAGAATGATCCTCTCCATGCGGATTTTCAACCGTGCCTGTTTTGCCGCAAATGGCAATGCCTTCTTTTCGCGCGGCTCTTCCGGTGCCATTTTCGACCACTTTTTCCATTGCACTTACAACCAGGTTGAAATTGGCCGTATCAATGCCCGTTTCGTTCTTTTGAATATTCTGATGAAATCCGCTTTTTTCAAGATGTGGGGTATAATAATATCCCCTGTTGGCGATGATTGCCGAAATGTTGGCCATCTGAAGGGGTGTAATTCCCAGCTCTCCCTGTCCAATAGCCAATGACACCACGGTGAGCGACCCCCATTTTCCCTTCTGATAATACCTGTCGTAATAGGACTGTGAAGGAACAAATCCACCCAACTCTCCGGGCAAATCGATGTTTAATTTGCTTCCAAGTCCGAAGGAATTGACATAGTTTTTCCAGACATTGAATCCCTGTTCGGCCGTCGGGTATTTGTCGATGATCGACCGGAATACATTGCTGTAATATGAGTTGCAAGACGTCTGAATGGAGAACTCCAGGTTGATTGGCGATGCATGAGAATGACATCCCATGTGAAATCGACCCGAATTGTAACCGCTGTAGCAGGTGTATTTAGTGTCCGGTGTAAGGACTTTCTCCTGCAAACCGACCAGTGCATTTATTAATTTGAACGTAGAGCCCGGTGGATAGCTCGCCATAAGTGCCCGGTTAAACAAAGGTTTTAAGGTGTCGGCCTTCAGCCGTTCAAAATTTTTGGTTCTGATCCGGCCAACCAACATATTCGGATCGTAATCCGGCTTGCTTACGATGGCAAGAATTTCTCCCGTCTTTGGTTCGATGGCCACAATCGCTCCCTTTTTATTTTTCATTAATTGCTCCCCGTACTGTTGCAGCTGGGCATCGATGCTCAGGTAGATGTCCTTGCCCGAAACGGCCAGTGTGTCGTAAGCCCCGTCTTCAAATTTGCCTTTCTCGCGGTTAAACACATCCACCAAAATAATTCTGCGCCCCCTTCGACCCCTTATCACTTCTTCGTACTGTTTTTCGATGCCGCTTCTACCGATGTGATCACCCATTTTGTAATAGGGCTGTTGATCGATGATTTGCTGGTCTACTTCACTGATGTAACCCAAAAGGTGACTGGCCGATTTCAGCGGGTATTTCCGAAGGGTTTTGGGTTGGGTGTAATAGCCCGGAAACTTGAAAAGAACTTCCTGCAGTTTTCCGTAATCTTCGGCCGACAAATCCGAAACCAGAACCGTGGGCTTTCGGCTGGAGTATTTTCTCGCCTTGTTATACCGCTCGATAAAGTCCTTCTTTGGCAAGCTGATAAGGTTCAGAAACTCATCAGTATCCATTGGCAGGGTTTGCTTGGGGATTATCATCAGGTCATACGCGGCCTGGTTGTATACCAGGAGCCTGCCTTTTCTGTCGTACACGAGACCCCTGGCGGGGTAGTCCGTTATGTACCGAAGCACGTTGTTTCTCGAATCCAGTTTGTACTTGTCCGTGTATACCTGTATGTAAAAAAGCCGGACAATAAATATCAGGCCGAGAAAAGCCATGGAGAAACCAATGATGTACTTGCGGTTGTTCATCGGCGCGGCCTGTATGAAAAGAGCATGAGAATCAAGATGATGACCAGGCTGAAGACACCGCTTAACAGAGCTTTGAAAACAGCAGTGAAGAAATAAGCCGCCCTGAAATCTTCCAATACGAAAAGGGTAAGGTGATGGATGAATATGAGTATTCCGGCGTACATGACAAACCAGATCAATCCCATATAGGTGTAATGCGGTGTTTTCTCCTGTTCGTAGCCGTCTCTGGGTGCCATTACGATCAGCAGGTAATTGCGCACAAAGGCCATAAAAACAAGTGCAGCCGTATGCATACCGACCGTATTTGAAAAAGTATCGAGGATCATTCCCAGAACAAAAGATAGACTCAGCACAAGCCAGCCCTGAGTTTCGAAAGGAAGCAGAAGAATAAACAGCACATACACATATGGATTGACCAAGACACTCATGTGTAAATTATTGAGAATCAACACCTGAAGCAGAATCAGAAAAACAAACAGGAAAGAATATTTGATGATCGTGCTAATCATTTTTCGGAATTTTGGATTCTATTTCTTTTCGCTCAATTTCGTGAAGGTATTTTACAATGTGACCGTATGAAAGGGTTTTGAAATCCTGGGTGAAAACAATTTCAATTTCAAGAAAACCGCTGCCTTTCTTTCTTGTCACTGTTTTTACGGTTCCGATAGGTACGTTTTCAGGAAAAATTCCGGAGAAACCGCTTGTAACGATGGTATCGCCTTCGACCAGGCTCACGTGATTCGGAATTTCATTCAGTCTGCCAATTCGGTAATCCCCTCCCGTCCAGATAACCGATCCGAAGTATCCGTTTTTTTTCACCCTGGCACTTATTCGGCTATCCTTGTTCAAGACAGACATGGCAACACTGAATTGCTTGGATGTCTCGATGACAATACCCAGAACGCCTTTGCTGCTTATCACTCCCATGCCCTGGCGAACACCGTTCATTTCACCTTTGTTCAGCGTCATGTAATTGTTGCGCAGATGGGTGGTGTTTCGAATGATTTTTACCGGGTAAAATGTATATTCCTGCCGGAAAGCGGTGTCCCGGTAAATAACGGTCTGGTCAAACGATTTTCTGAAATATCGTATGGCAGATTTCTTCAATTCACTGTTTTCCCAGGATAAGTCCTGATTTACCCTTTTCAGTTCCAGGTAGTCGTTCATTCTGTCAAAGGCCTGATAGGTGCCGGCAAACAGATAATCGGACGAGTTCAGGAAGGATGCACGCTGATACGGGTTGCTCTGGAAAAGCAAGATAAAAGCGATGGACTCAAGCACAAGAAAGTATACGATAAAGGCGTGCTTGAGAAGAAATCGAATTAAACTGAGCATTTAACGGTGCTTCAACCTTACCTCATAAGGAAAGGAAATGTGTCCAAATGTTTAAGTGCAATTCCGGTACCCCTGGCTACCGCTCTCAACGGATCATCGGCAACATGCACGGGTAGCTTGGTTTTCAGGGAAATACGCTTGTCCAATCCCCTGAGAAGCGAACCCCCACCGGCTAGGTAAAGACCGGTCCGGTAAATGTCAGCCGAAAGTTCCGGCGGAGTGTGCTCGAGTGCATTCAATACGGCGTCTTCCACCTTGCTGATCGATTTATCCAGGGCATGGGCAATTTCAGAATAGGATACAAGAATTTCTTTGGGAGTACCCGTCATAAGATCCCTTCCCTGAACGGCAAAGTCATCCGGCGGATTGTCCAGCTCCGGCATTGCCGATCCGACTTCTATCTTGATGCGTTCGGCCGATCGCTCTCCAATAAGGATGTTGTGCTGCCTTCTCATGTAATCGACGATGTCGTTTGTGAAATCATCTCCGGCCACACGAATCGAAGTGTCCGAAACAATACCGCCGAGGGCGATAACGGCAATTTCACTGGTACCACCTCCAATATCGATGATCATATTTCCCATTGGTTCCAGGACATCAATCCCGATACCTATGGCAGCGGCCATTGGTTCGTGAATCAGGTAAACTTCCTTTGCATTTGCATGTTCGGCCGAGTCCTTTACCGCTCTTTTCTCCACCTCGGTTATTCCCGAAGGAATACAAATAACCATTCGCAGTGATGGTTTGAACAGGCGTTTCTTGTTGTCAATCATCCTGATCATCCCCCTGATCATGTGTTCTGCGGCGTCAAAATCCGCAATCACACCGTCTTTTAGCGGCCTGATTGTCTTAATGTTTTCATGCGTTTTTCCATGCATCTGCATGGCCTTGCTGCCAACGGCAATTATCTTTCCGGTCGTCACATCCTTGGCAACAATCGACGGCTCGTCAACAACCACTTTGTCATTTGCAATGATCAGCGTGTTGGCTGTGCCGAGGTCAATAGCAATCTCCTGAGTTAAAAAATCAAATAATCCCATACGTTCTTTCCGCTAATAATCAGTGTTTGAAGTGCCGGTACCCTGTAAATACCATGGCCATGTTGTTTTTGTCGCAATAATTGATGGATTCTTCATCTTTAATGGATCCTCCCGGTTGAATGACGGCATGAATCCCTTCTCCGTTGGCTATTTCCACGCAGTCAGGAAATGGGAAAAAAGCATCCGATGCCATGACGGCTCCCTTAAGATCAAAATTGAAATGTTTCGCTTTCGCAATGGCCTGATGCAATTCGTCAACCCGTGAAGTTTGACCGGTCCCGCTTGCCAGCAATTGCTTGTTTTTAACCAGAATAATGGCATTTGATTTGGTGTGTTTCACCAGTATTGATGCGAATGCGAGATCCTCTTTTTCGCGCTGATCCGGCGACTGATTTGTCACCTCTTTGAAATTTTTAATCTCATCCACCATTTCGTCCCTGTCCTGAGCAATGGTACCGTTCAACAATGAACGGTATGTCTTACTTGGGAAATTCCAATTGTTCAGTTTGAGAATGATCCGGTTCTTTTTCCCTTTCAGTACCTCCAGGCCGTCTTTGTCGAAGGATGGAGCAATGACTACCTCGCAAAACAAGTTGTTTATTTCTTCGGCCGTTTTCACATCAATTTCCTTATTTGCAATCAGGATTCCTCCAAAAGCCGAAACGGGATCCGCTTCGAGGGCAGCCAGGTATGCGTCTTTAATGGACTCTCTTACGGCAATACCGCATGCATTGTTGTGTTTAAGGATGGCGAATGTTGGTTTTTCGGTCCCGAAATCATGCATCAGGTTAATGGCGGCGTCCACGTCAAGCAGGTTGTTGTAAGAAAGTTCCTTGCCGTGTAGCTGTTCAAAGACTTCATCCAGCTTTCCGTAATAGATCCCTTTTTGATGCGGATTTTCACCATACCGAAGTTCTTTTTTATCGGTCTCACTGATTTTAAGTGAGCCATTTTCCGAACTGAAATGATTGTAAATGGCCGCATCGTAATGCGAGGATACATCAAAGGCATAGGTTGCAAATCGCTTGCGGTCTTCCAGATCGGTAACGCCTTTTTTCGCATCCAGCAGTTCTTCAAGTTCAGCGTAATGCTCTCTGGCCGGTACGATAAGAACGTCCTTGAAATTTTTTGCAGCAGCGCGGATCAGGGAGATGCCCCCAATGTCGATTTTTTCAATGATCTCGTCTTCGGATGCGCCCGAAGCCACGGTTTCCTCAAACGGGTAGAGGTCCACAATGACCAAATCAATTTGAGGTATTTCGTATTCATCAAGTTGAGAAATGTCCTGATGCAATTCTCTTCGGGCCAGTATTCCTCCAAATATTTTTGGATGAAGTGTTTTTACCCTGCCTCCCAGAATCGAAGGATATGAGGTCAGGTCTTCCACCGCATTTACGATAATGCCCTCTGATTCAATGAATTTCTGTGTACCTCCGGTCGAGAAGATCACGACTCCGCGATCATTTAGTTTACGTACAATTGAATTTAGCCGGTCTTTATGAAAGACAGAAATCAGCGCCGATTTTATTTCGATGGAAGAGTTCAAGGTATTGTTTTTGTGAGTATGCGAAATTAAGCATATTCATACTGAGATACAATAGGTTGTAAAGGGATTCTTAGGCTTCTTTTTCGACGGTATCCGGAAGGATGCTGCCAATGATTTCCAGGGCCTCATGAATGGATGTGACATCCGAAAAACGCAGGCTCAGTTTGTCGTTTTTCTCAATCAT
>DNDT01000126.1 GCA_003487525.1 Flavobacteriales bacterium | reverse complement strand
GATCTACCTTCTTTTTAGCATTCTCTCGACCTCGGCCATATTCGTCATTTTTAAATGGCTGGGAAAACTGCAAACAAATACATTTTTGGTCATTGTACTAAATTACATCTTCGCCGGTGCAATTGGCTGGATCATGGAAGGTGGTGGATTTGTGGATAAAGTGATTCAATCGAATTGGGCAGCAGTAACAGTATTATTGGGAGCCTGTTTTGTGGGCATGTTTTATTTAATGGCTGTTACAACGCACAGGTCAGGTACATCTTCCACCGTAACAGCCAATAAAATGTCCGTCGTTATACCTGTGGCAGCTGCGTTTTTATTGTATGATGATGATGTAAGCATTTTAAAAATACTCGGGATCACGTTGGCCTTGATTGGCATATTTCTTGTCACCCGTAGCAAGCAAACCGAGAGAAATCAGGGAAGAAATGTCTGGTTGCTTATCTTGATTTTTGCCGGAAGCGGGATGATTGATACGATCATTAAATTGATTGAACAGAAATATCTGTCCGGAACCGATGTAATTGCGTTCACTTCTGTTTTATTTCTGACGGCCTTTGTCATGGGCATGCTCATTGTTTTATTACAATTGAAAAAGACACGCCGGACCTTCAACGCAAGAATGATATTCCTTGGTCTGCTGCTTGGAATTGTGAATTTTGGATCCATCTATTTTTTAGTGCTTGCCTTAAAGCACGGTGGCATCCAGAGTTCCGTATTATTTCCCCTCAATAACATTGGAATTGTCATTACGGCAACTGTTTTTTCCATCCTTCTGTTTAAGGAACAGTTGTCGTCTTTTAAAATTGCGGGAATTGTGGTTTCTATCGTGTCACTCCTGGTATTAATGCTGGCGACATAGTGAAGGACTTTTTTACAGTTAAATCCTCATCGGAAGGAATCTATAAGGAAAAGGGCAGCAAATTCCTGAGTTTTTTACGTCCGGTTTCATCCGAAGAAAATGCAAGAGATATTCTAAACGAGATAGCGTCCTTGCATCACAAATCGAGGCACGTTTGCCATGCGCTGAGGATAGGTGATGGTGGAGAATTGGAGCGTGCAAATGATGCCGGTGAACCCAAAGGTTCGGCGGGCGCACCCATTTTAAATCAACTACACAGTGCGCAATTGACCAATGTAATTTTGATAGTCGTTCGGTATTTTGGCGGCACCAAGCTGGGATTGGGTGGATTAAACAAGGCTTATAAACTGGCGGCAATGGATGCAATCGATCATTCTGTGCGAATTAAATACGTAGCATACAGCACGCTTGGAATTTCATTTCCTTACAGTGAACTGGGAACCGTTCAGCGGATTATTGACCAAAACAACTGGAAGATTGACAAAGCCATTTACGAGGAACCTTGTTTGTTTACTGTTTCATCGTCTGAGTTAACTGTGATTGAGATGAAAACCTTGTTACTTCCGGTGTCATCACTTGAAATCACAAAATAATACTCTTTTACTCACAACATTTTTCCCCCGGGTCAATCAATCCCTGCCAATTTAGTTTATAAGTATTTTCATTCTGTTCTTGACTTCCTGAATTGCTTGATATACCTTTATTATGTACTAATAATTGGCACATGAAAACAAGAAATGTATTGATGAGTATAGGTGTAATTTTTTCCCTACTCTCTTTTATAGGTTGTGAAAAAACGGTAAGCGGCTGTACCGATACCACCGCGAAGAATTACAATCCAAATGCCACCGAAAGTGACGGCTCGTGTGTATATGATGCTCCTTGCGTCACAAACAAAACCGGGGAAGTTTATTTTATAAATCAAAGCAATTCCAATCGAACATATGACATCATCTGGGATGGTGCGAAACTCACAACGGTTGCTCCCAATCAGGAAAGTGCAGTGTATACATTTTCAGCCAATGTAAAGCACACTTTAATCTTCAGGTTCACAAACACAGCGGACAATGCCTGTTCAATGAGTGAACCCATCCTGAGTCAGTGCAAACGCGTTTGGTACTCTTGTTCTAATTAATGATCCAAAACCCCGGTAATCGTGTTATCCGGGTAGGACTGCCTGAAATGGTTGAATGAGCTAAGATTTTCTTTGCTCATTCACCTTTTCTTTACCGTTTAATTTAATAGTCACCTAGTATAATAGGAAGGCCATCTTCTGAATTACCCACAATCACAATTTTTGCATTTTGCGAGTTGGACAGTTTCTCGGTTGCTTCTATGCCCTTCCATTTAAGCAGATCCCTGGTGATGCTTTGGGTCACAATGCGCTGAAAATTCTGAATTCCTTCCGCTTCGATTCGCTTTCGCTCTGCTTCCTTTTTTTCTTTCGACAATCTGAATTCATACTCCAGCGATTCCTGCTCCTGCTGAAGTTTCTTTTCAATCGAAGCCCTCAGTTTGTCCGGAAGGGTAATATTCCGTATCAGAATATCGTTCAGCTGAACATAATTCCCTTGCAGTTTTACCTTCATCAATTCTTTGATTTCCTGTTCTATGGCCTCTCTTTTTGTCGTATTGATTTCCTCCGGTAAATATTGAGCCAATACTTCACGTGCAACAGATCTCATGACGGGAATTACAACATCGTTCACATAATTGCTTCCGCGATTGACCTCCAACAAACCAAGATCTTTGTAAAAGGGTTGAAAGAATAGGGTGACATCCAGCTTTATGTCCAGCAAATTACTTGATAAAACCGTAAGCGTTTCTGATTTCTCCTGTTGTCTTATGGCATAAATCGTTACATGATCCCAGGGCCAGATAAAATGGAAACCCTGTTCCAGGGGTTCATCCTTTGGATCAATACCTCCAAAAAACTTGTAGTAATAAAGACCCGCATATCCGGTCTTGATTGTGACAGTACTTTTGGAAATGAGTATTAACAGCAAAATGATACCAACTCCAATTAATATGTAGGGTCGAAGTTTTCCGACATCTACTTGTGCTTGTTCAAACTGATTCATCTGTTTTATTTAATAATTGCTATGGGCCAGCTAAAGTACCAATCTTTACAGGAAGATTACCCGGCCATTGACTTATTTCCACAGATTTACTAGATTTAAAGAAAAATATCCATGACCAGCAGGAGATTATTAAAGAAGAAGATTAATTCAGTGATGAATGACATCATTGAAGAGTGTTATTCCATGCAGATTTACAGCAATGGTAAAATTGATGCGGAAACAAACAAAATCATCGATGAAGCTGTGAATGTGTTTGATGATTTACTCGACAGAACCAACCAGGCCAGGAACATCGGGGACAGGAAAGAAATGAAGAAGTACTTTGATTTGATTAATTCGGACCTGGACAAGAAGAGCCTTGCACTGATGGCCAAGATGAACAAGGTTTAACTTGTTCCGGCATTCGCCGTTTTTGACATAATAACAAGCGTACAAGTACAAGGGGGATTTCCGCATTCCGGACACATATAATCATTGATTGTACTGCCATTGCTCCAATAATTTTCGATTTCACAAAAGTGCGTGAGTCCGTGCTTTGCGACAATATCTTTCATCCGGCCCGGAATTTCCCGATTCCAGATCATGGAGAGATAGACTTCTGCTCTGTACGTTTCAAACTCGTGCATCATGAGGGCCGAACCAATACCCTCATTGAAATGTAAAGAATGAACCGCAGTTGATTTGTGCAAGTGAATAAGATTGTTTTTTTCAAAAGGTTTGATCACATTGTAGTGCATTTGTCCAATTTCACTCAAAATGTCACTGAACTGTCCCAATATAAAGATTGAAAAACCGACCAGAATACCATCCTTTCGTGCTGCAATTACCTGTGATTTCTCAGAAGAAAGGTATTGCCTCAAATCATTTTCAGACATATAATTCACACCAAATTGATCATCGGAAATTTTTTTAATGTCTGCCAGTTCACCGAATGTGCATGGTTCAATGTGTAACATGCTCAGAAATCGTCACCGTTAATTACAACCCGATCCACGTGATTTTGGCCGAACGCATAAGGGAGATAAGCAAGAGAATTTAACGGTTTGGTTACGAAGAAGTTTGTCCGTTTTCCACGGCAAATACTTCCGACCTCAGCCTGCATTGCCATCGCGCATGCTCCATTAAAGGTAGCGGCATTAAAGGCTTCTTTTGGTGTTAATTTTTGTTTGATGCAAGCTAGTGATACGACAAAGTTCATATTTCCGCTGGGTGTTGATCCCGGATTAAAATCCGACGCCAGGGCAATCGGCAAATTTGATTCAATTAATTTTCTGGCAGGTGCGTAAGGAATACTCAGAAAAAAAGAACACGAAGGAAGAAGGGTTGAAATTGTCGACGACTGCTGGAGTTGTCTGATATCTTCATCTTCCACGAGCTCCAAATGATCGACCGAAAGGGCATTGTTTTCCACGCCTGTTTTAACTCCTCCAATCACGTTAAACTGATTCACGTGAATTTTCCCCGGAAGCCCGAATTCATTCCCTTTTGACAGGATGTATCGGGTATCTTCGGNNTTGAATCAGCCAGTTTTTGTTTGGCTACTTTAGGAATTAACTCGTTTCCAATCATTTTCAAATAGCCGTCCTTGTCGTTCAAATACTCTGTCGGAAGAGCATGCGCAGCCAATAGGGTGGATGTAACAGGAATCCAGTTCAGGTCTTTCAGTCGCTTGATAACCCGCAACATTTTTAATTCTGAATCTACATTCAGGCCGTACCCACTTTTAATTTCGATAGCCCCGGTACCCATTTTTATCACTTCCGCAAGCCTGTCTTTTGCCAAATTGAAAAGATCGTCCTCACTCATTTCCCTGAGTTTTTTGGCAGAATTAAGAATACCACCTCCCCTCGTAGCTATTTCTTCGTAGGTCAAACCATTTATCCTGTCTTCGAATTCCTTATCTCTGGCTTCGGCAAAAACAAGGTGGGTGTGAGAATCGCAGTAAGTGGGCAGGACCATTCTACCATCCAGATCGACATGTTCATGTTTACCTTGCGGCAGATTTTCCATGTTGCCGTAGTCCGAAATTCGACCGTTTTCGGATAGCAACCATGCGTTGTTCAGATGCTTGAAATCGGCCAATTCCACTCCCCTCAGTGCACTGGTGCGGCCTTGATCGATTCCCCAAAGTGTGCTGATATTGATAAATAGTTTACCCATGGTACAAAGGTTAAAAATATACCTAAACTAGGTGCCTTTTACATAGCAAACTGGCTTAAGAAAACATAAATTTGCCTGTATGGCTGGAAATTCATTTGGCACCTTATTTAAATTAACCAGTTTTGGCGAGTCTCACGGCAAGGCAATAGGAGGAATACTGGAGGGGTGTCCTGCGGGTCTGGAAATCGATTCTTCGTTTATTCAATCCGAACTTGATAAGAGGCGGCCGGGAGGAACTGCGATCGGAACAGACAGGAACGAAGCTGATGTCGTTGAATTTTTATCCGGAATTCATGAGGGCATAAGTACCGGTACACCCATCGGTTTTATTATTTTGAACAAGGATTCAAAACCTTCAGATTACCATCAGCTTAAAGACGTTTTCCGTCCTTCTCATGCAGATTACACCTACACGGAAAAGTACGGAATAAGAGATCATCGCGGTGGTGGAAGGGCCTCGGCAAGGGAGACGGCAGTCAGGGTTGCTGCGGGTGCAATTGCCAAATTACTCCTGCAAAAAAAAGGAATTGAAATACATGCATTTGTGTCGTCAGTGGGAGAATGCACCATGAAAAAACATTATTCCGAAGTCGATTTGATGAATACTTACAAAAGTCCTGTCACATGTCCCGATGCGCATTTGGAGTCGTTTATGGTCAACCTGCTGGAAAAAATGAAAAAGGAGGGTGAAAGCGTTGGTGGCATAATCACCGGACTTGTCAAGGGTATGCCCGTTGGACTTGGAGAACCGGTATTTGACAA
>DNDT01000128.1:333-4092 GCA_003487525.1 Flavobacteriales bacterium | reverse complement strand
ATCTTTCCGCACCACGAGTGCGAGATCGCACAGGCGGAGGCAGAAAAAGAGAAGGATTTTGCCAGGTACTGGATGCACAACAACATGGTGACCATCAACGGTCAGAAAATGGGCAAGTCATTGGGAAACGGGGTGTTTTTATACGAGTTGTTTTCCGGAGACAACAAACAACTGGACAAGGCCTATTCTCCGATGACGGTCAGATTTTTTATTCTCATGTCCCATTATCGCAGTACCCTTGATTTTTCGAACGAGGCACTTGGCGCTGCAGAGAAAGGACTTGACCGTTTAATGAATGCCCTGGGACAGCTCGATAAAATAAGGGCATCGGAAACGTCAAGCCTGGATGTTGGCTCGTTAAAATCCAAGGCTTATGAGGCCATGAACGACGACTTCAACACTCCGATTTTGATTGCGCACCTTTTTGAAGGTGGAAAATGGATTAATCTGATGCTCGAAAAAAAGGAGAGCCTGACGAAAAGAGATTTGGAAGAATTCAAAACCATGATGGTTTCGTTCACCTTTGACGTACTGGGGCTTAAACCGGAAGCTCATGGAAATTCGGAACTGGTGGATGAATTGATGAGCCTGATACTCGACATTCGCAAACTGGCCAAGGAGAACAAGAATTACGAGCTGTCAGATAAAATCCGAGACGATCTGAATGCCCTGAAAATTGAAATCAGGGACGGGGCTGAAGGTTCGGACTGGAAAGTTACGTCCTGATTTTATTACTCGATTATCGTAAGCTCTCTGAATCCTTCGACGGGAGTTCCGGTCTCATCCAGCACTTTTTCGACCCTTACACGCAACGGAGCACCGAGTTTGTCAATGATTTTAAGGGCCTCCTCGGTGAGTTCATCGCCTGAAATTTCAATCTCGATGCGTTTGGATTTTTTTATTCCGACAAACAAAAACGAAGCAACTTTATGTTCACTATCCCTTATTGAGACCGTATTACAGGCGACATAATCCTTGACGATAAAACTTGCCTCATTGCCGTTGCAGATCAGGATATACGAGTTTTCGGCGTCTTCCTGACCAAACGAAAGCAACGAAAGGAGGGAAAATAACGCGACGAACAAAACCTTTGTTTTCATGGCGACAGATTTAGATTATTGATGAACCAATTGGTACGCAAGGTCAATGTAAAGATACACATCAGATGGATGATCGAATTCATCTTTATCACCTCTTCTGTGCCCCAGCCTGACAACCACCATGTTCAGATCCGGGATGGAAATAATGAACTGTCCCAGAATACCCCGGGCGTAAACGATGTCCGATTTATAATCTGTTTTCCAGAAATGCATTCCATATTTTGGGACGGGACTTCCGTCTTTCAATACCTGATCTTTTTTTATTTCATTGATGAAATTTCGGCTAATTACCTCCTTGCCATCTACCATACCGCTGTCCAGAATGAGTTGTCCGAATCGGGCAAAATCAGCGGCATTTGAATAGAAACAGCAATATGCTTTTTCGATGCCATCTTTTTTATCCAGGTTCCAAAGTGCCGGCTGCGAGGCTCCAAGAGGCTTCCAGAAATGTGCAGAAACAAAATCGCTCAAATGCTGACCGGTTACCCGTTTTACAATTACGGATAGAAGAATGGTATTGCCACCGCTGTATTTCCATACTGTTCCGGGTTCGGTTTCCGCGGTATATTCGAGCGTTGTTTCAAGCAGGCTTTCGCCATAATATGCCTTGGCCATAAAGCCAAACGGATTTCCGTAGCTTTCGTCAAAGTTGATTCCGGATGTCATGTTCATCAGGTGACGAAGGGTGATAGTTTCTCTATATGTCCCTTTAAGTTCAGGGATGATGTCAATCACTTTTTGATCCAGACTCTTCAATAAATGAAGGTCAAGACACTTTCCGATTGAAAGACCGACAATTGACTTTGCCACGGAAAATGAATTGGTCATTGACGTATTGTTATACGAATCCCAGTACTTTTCGTAGAGAATGGCGCCGTCTTTTAATACCAATAGTGCAGCCGGATCGAATTCTTCAATTTTACCCATAAGTGCCTGGTCAACTTTAAGGGCACCGTATTTGTCGTCGAATTTCAACGGAATTTCTTCTGACGTCTCCACCAATCGACTTTCAAAAATTGGGTAATCGTCAATCGTCGGACCGGTGTGTCCGACAAAGTACGTATTTGAAATTCCTTTTAACAAATGTGCATTTCCGCTGCTCTCCAGGGCAATAATTACTGTGAGTAACAGGGTTGCAACAACGGTAAAAAAGACCCGTATGAATTTCATTTATCGGATTTTACTCAATTCGCCTTTCAGGTAATTAATCACTTCTATCTCAACCGGATCGGTACCGTTTAATTCGGCAATGTAAATGGAAATCCAGTCGCATAGGTGTACAAGGTACAACGTTCTTTCGAGCTTATTATGTCCTTCGCTCCAAATTTCGTTTATGTTGGAGCAATACTTACCCATGACTGATTTACACAATTCCATTCGGGACTGATTCCTTTCGAAATCATCGTGATTTCTAAGCATCACAACGGCAAGTTTATCTGACTTCTCCCTCCAGCCTACCAGTTCGTTGTGATTCATCTCGGGAATCACATGGTGCCAGCAGAGCATTTTGGAATTCTCGTTGATTTGTTGCCGGAATCGGATGCAAACTCCTTCGTAATCCGATTGGGCGTAAATGATAATTCGTTTATTGTGCAACCTCGATGCAATTTCAAACGCTTCTTTTTTCACGGCATCTTCCTTTTCATCGATTAACGCGATTGCCGAGGTAAATTTTGAGCTGATGTCCCGGTCGATTAAATCATTGATAGCCAGCAATTTAAACAATTGCGGAAAGCTATATCCAAAGGCGCCACGTGGCGGAATTCCACCCGGGATAACGAGACACCCGTAGCCTTTTTCATTGGCAATTTCCTGAATTTTCCCTCCTGAGCATATGCAAAATATCTGTTTTGTTTTCTTCTCGGCTTTACCGAGAGCAATCAGTGTTTCTTCTGTATTTCCCGAATATGAAGACGCAATAATCAATGTGTTTTCACCGACAAACGCCGGAATGGAATAATCCTTGGAACTGAGAACCGGAACGGACAGTTGGTCTGTCAATACCTGTGCGGCAATGCTTCCGCCTATTCCGGAGCCGCCCATGCCAAGCACCAGTACATTCTTTATTTCCTGGCCGGTTGAAGTAATTTGAGAACTACCGGAGATGTCCAGAGCCGTCCGTAAATGTTGCGTGAAATTTTCTACGTGCTGTTTCATAAATGGGCAATTGAAAGGCAAAGAAAATTATTTTAGTTAAAAGCACAGCGTATTGATTCAATTATGAGCACGAATTGTTGGAGATGTATGTATCTTTGCCCGCTTAAATTAAGATTATGAGTACCGGTTTATCAGAACAGGAAATAGTCCGCCGAAACGCTCTGGACGAACTTAAGGCAATTGGAGTAAATCCGTATCCTGCAGAGCGATTTGACGTGAATACTTCTTCGGAGGAGATAAAAAAAGAATTTATTGGTAACGAAGACAAATTCAAACAAGTTGCGATAGCCGGGCGACTTATGAGCCGACGCATCATGGGAAAGGCTTCTTTTGCTGAAATCCAGGATGTTCACGGGCGTATTCAGATTTACATAAACAGGGATGAAATCTGCCCGACTGAAGATAAGAGTCTCTACAATGACGTATTCAAGAAGTTACTTGATATCGGGGATATTATTGGCATAAGCGGGTATGTATTTACAACTCAGGTTGGGGTTATTTC
>DNDT01000128.1:0-184 GCA_003487525.1 Flavobacteriales bacterium | reverse complement strand
CTCATGGAAGAAATGACCGAAAATATTGCAACGGCCCTGCACGGTGATACGGTCATTACGTACGGAAAGTCAAAAATTGATTTTAAACGTCCCTGGAAACGATATACCATGTACGAGTCGATAAAGGAATTTACCGGACACGACATCTCGGATATGGATGAAAACGCCCTTCGAAATCTGGCCA
>DNDT01000281.1 GCA_003487525.1 Flavobacteriales bacterium | reverse complement strand
GATCGTATCTCGGTAAACATGCCGGTATAAGTCGCAGGATTGGATCTCGGTGTTCTTCCGATCGGTGCCTGATCTATTTCAATCACCTTGTCGATATTATCGAGTCCGCTGGCTTTACTTAAGCCTTTAACAGGTCGTTCTCCCCGGTGAAGGTGATTCATAAGATAAGGNNTCTGAGTTGCCAGCCTGATTCTCTGAGCCTCACCGCCTGATAGCGTTTTAGCACTTCGGTCCAGGGTCAGGTAGTCAATGCCTATTTCCAGAAGAATACGCATCCTTTTTTCAAGCTCTTTTAAAATTTCACCGGCAATCAGGAGGTCTCTTTCCTTCAGCATTCCGGATAATTTTTTGAGCCAATCGTCCAGCTGACTTAAGTCCATTGAGGATAGGTCGAAAATATTCTTACCGTCTATTTTAAAATGAAGAGCCTCCTTTCTGAGGCGGGCGCCTCCGCATTCGGGGCATGGAACGTAATTGAGGAAACTTCGGGCCCACCTGCTCAATCCACCGGAAGGATTTTCTTCAAAATGCCGAATGATGAACCTGCCTATCCCTTCAAATTTATAAACAGCTTCGTCACTGGATAAATGAGAGAGTTCGTCACTGATTTCGGTACCGAAGATCATTGCGTTTCTTCCATCCTCCGGTATGTCTTTTATGGGGGTGTCGAGGTTAAAACCAAAAGATTTCCCAAGCTCACCGAGTTGGTTCATCAACCAGGTGCTGTTGCTCTCCCTGATCGGGGCAATTCCTCCTTTTCGAATGCTTAACTTTTCATCCGGGAATATTTTTTTCTGATCAATTTCGGTTATTCGGCCGAGTCCGTAACACGTTTGACAGGCACCGTAAGGCGAGTTAAAGGAGAAGTAATTGGGTGCGGGCTCGTCGTAGGCAATTCCGCTGTCCGGGCACATTAAATGCTGACTGAAAAATTTCAGTTTTTCGCTGTCGTCAAGGATGAACAGAGAACCCTTACCCCGTTTTAATGCCAGATCAACCGATTCCCGCAGTCTTGTGCCGGATTTTTCGGTAACATGAATCCGGTCAATGACCAGTTCGATATCGTGTACCTTATAGCGATCCAACTTCATGTTCAGGCTTATTTCCGTCACCTCACCGTCAATCCGAACCCTCGAAAACCCTTGTTTTCTTAGTCTGACAAACAGTTCTTTATAATGTCCTTTTCGACCTTTTACCACCGGGGCCAGCAAGGTGATTTGCTTTTCCGTGTATTCGCTGGAGATGAGTTCAATAATCTGTCTTCGGTTGTATTGAACCATTTCTTTTCCGGTGACGTATGAATAGGCTGTGGCAACCTTGGAATACAGAAGCCGCAAAAAGTCATAAACTTCGGTTATGGTTCCAACCGTGGATCTTGGATTGCGGCTGATTGTTTTTTGCTCTATTGAAATGACGGGACTGAGTCCGGTAATCCTGTCCACATCCGGNNTCAAAAGCCAGGGATGATTTGCCACTGCCACTCAGTCCGGTGATAACGGTTAGTTTGTCCCTTGGAATCTTTACATCGAGGTTTTTGAGATTGTGAACAGCAGCCCCCTCAACAACCAATTCATCGCCCTGTTCTTCGCTCATAATGGAATTAATAAAGGAGACCACAAAGGGGTTCCCTATGTTGAACTCGGTTTAAACAATGTCACGGCATAAAGACCGACAAAAACCAAAAATAAGTAGATAAATAAAATAGTTTTCTCCCAGTTATCCAGGATTCTTGGATTACTGTAATAAAGGACAATCATTACGGCCGAAATCAAACAAATGATTCCGATAAGCACGGCAACCTGAACGTCTTTCATGCCGATTCGAGCCAGGTTATGTGTAGTATGATCTTTTCCTCCGACAAAGGGTGATTGACCGCGCCTGATTCTGTTTATCACAACAGTTGTCGTATCTGCGATTGGTACGATAAAAGCAAGAAGCGGAATTAAAATCTGAACGGAAAATGAGGGTTTGATAATTTTTATTGGCTCCAGATTCCAGAAAAGTATAATACTCATCGAGCCCAGAAGTGCACCCAGAAACTGACTTCCACTATCACCCATGAACATTTTCGATGGCCACCAGTTGAAGTAAAGAAAACCAATCAAAGAACTGACAAGGCCTGTGATCAGGATAAAAATAAAGCTGTTCATGCCTCCGGATAAAAACAGACAAATCAGCATGGTCAGGGCAATGACCAAAGAGACACTTCCTGTTATTCCATCCATATTGTCGAGCATGTTTATCGAATTCATCAGGCCCATAATCCAGAGTATGGTAAGAAAGTTATTGAGAATTTCACTGTCAAAAATCTGAATGGATGTTCCGCTAAAAACGAGAATCAACCCACATGTGATTTGAGTGGATGACTTTAATACGGGTTTCGTGTTGTATGCATCGTCTGCCAGACCCATAATAAAGGCCAGGGTGCATGCAAAAAGTATTCCAGTTTCCCTTAAGTTGAAAATCGTGCCACCTGCTCCGAATGCAATGGAGTAGGCTGAAATCGACAGCAGAAAAACAATGTAGAAAGTCAATCCACCCAGGCTCGGTCTCGAATTTTCGTTCCAACGGATGACTTTTTCATTCAGGTTTCTCATCCCCAGGGTCCGCACAA
>DNDT01000056.1 GCA_003487525.1 Flavobacteriales bacterium | reverse complement strand
GGTGTTCGCAGCTGATAGAAAAGCTCCAGTGAGGACATGTATTTATTCTCATTTGATTCCAGGCGTTTGGCCAGATAATTGATGAAAACGCTTTTATCAGGGACTTCTTTCAACATACCACTTGTCATGCCCTTTCTGCTTTTTAGACTGTACAGATTTTCAATGGCATCCGGTGCGTCATTGAATGCTTTGCGTGTCTTGAAAATGCCACCGGAGAAACAGGCGTCTGCAATTAGCAGCGTGTGACGGGTATGCATGGACTCAATGTAGCCTTGAATGGTGGAATTGCGCAGCCAGTTGGACGTACGGTTTCGATCGGCATCGGACGGAAGCCAGTAACCGGTATTTTTTTCTTCATCCCAGTGTCCGTGTCCGGCATAAAAAATCAGCAGATTATCCTCTACCGTTAATTTTTCGCTCAGTTCGTCAAATGCATTGATAATTTCTGCGCGCGTGGCATTTTTTAGAAGGATCGAATTTTGTTTGTCAAACGTGTACCTGGTCGTGAGTATATTGTGAATACGCACCGCATCCGTTACAGGTTCGTCCAGGCTCATGATTCGGCTGTCGCTGTAATTGCTCACACCGATAATGATGGCATAGTATTTTCCGTTACCCGCATTCAGTGCAACCGGAGCAACCGATCTTGTCGCATAATCCCTGGATGCGATTCCTTCCAGGATAATCTTATAGCTCTGGTTATTGGTATTTTTATTCATGTCCACGGCAGACAACAACAAATTGTTTGGTCCCGAATTCAGGAAGATTCTGTATTCAAAAAAACCTTCTTCATCGACCTTTACGGTATCCCTGTTTACCGTAAAATATTTTAAACCGCGGTTGTCCTGAACATAACCGACCAGGTTTAATTGTTGGTTGGTAAATATGTATGGAATTTCCGGTTTTAGGTCGAGGTTTGTGATCTCGATGCTCGGTGGCGTTTTATCTTTTATTTCAATGGATACAGCCTTTGAAACCGCCTCCATATGTACCTGTGAATTCACGGAGAAGGTCATGAACAGACATGTTGTGAAAGCGATATGTGCAACCCACCTATTCACCTTTGACACATCTGATAAGCGACTTCGGCCATTCACCGACATCGGAGTAAAGGCCTCCCGCTTTATTAATACCTTTTTCCAGACCGAGCCATTCAAATTTGAAGGTCGTAATGTACCCCGGTTCACTTGGTGTACTGGTCCAGTAATCCCAGTTCAAATCGTAATAAATGCTTTGTAAATCCAAATGAGAGACGCCACCGGGAATGAGGTGCCGCTCGTTTTCGTAAAAGCTTTTCAAGTACATGAAATCACTTTCTGTAGGCAGCCTCCACCCGGTTGGACAGGCTTTTTTGGCATTCCACCAGGAGTAAATAATACCGGCATCGGTTTGCTCTATAAAGTCATTCTTCTTTTTTGAAAAGGAAGCCTCAAACCGGAGATTGTCTTTCATCCATACGGCTTCCCCAATTTGTACGATTCTATATTCCTGCTGGTCACGAGGGTCGGTAAAAACATCTTCAATCCCGGATTTGGCCAAAATACTGTTATCGTCGTAAACAAAGTCACCTTCGACCTTAAGCAGCACCTGATCGCTTTTCAATTCTCCAACATCGGCCATGGCATCCCAAAGGACATTAAAATACAATTCACCTCTCACTTCCTCCAGCCATCTGCTATCTACATAGGCCTTAATATTTTGATCCAAACGATATGCGGTCCGGTTTGCCAGGTTCAATTTTGCAGGTTTGATTCCGATCTGAGACAGAGAGTCCGTATTTCCAAAATGAAATTCCTTGCCCTTCGGGAAAATCAGGTAAAGCGTTCTGGCCTTTTGCCAATTACCGTCACCTTTAACCGACACCGAAAGGGATATATCCGACAACAAACCGGGTTCATAAATCATACCGTAAAGTTCCAGTAATACAAAGTTGTCCTGATACGGGGCTTTGATTTCACGAAAGCCAAAATCCTGGGCATGTCCCGGTTGATACGGACACAAAAAGGTCAGAATTAAGATCGATATGTATAGCAGTGACGTTCTCAATGAGCGATAGTGCTTAAAACAAAAATAAGCCTAATTGAGATAAAATCGAAGGCATTGCCTTAAAGGTAAACGTGTTTAGAGTTTTTCCAGGTCCTTAAAAACCAGGTCTATTTCATCCAGTTTACCCTCAACAATTTTTAAATCGTCCTGATGTACTTTCGAAGTATATAACTGGAGCATCGGCATCATCTGTTCAGCCTGAACTTTTTGATCTTCAGGCATTTTATCTATTTCCTGCATGATTTTAAGGTAGGTATATGCCCACGTGATGGCGCTGAATTTAAGCGCAAACGATTCGTTCCAACCGTATTTTTCAAGAATGGCCCTTGCTTCTGCACTGGCAACCCACATTTCTCCGGGATTTTCTTCATTGCCCCGATGTGCGTCTCCCAGTTCATTTAATTCTTTGGACATCGGTACAACGGTTTCGATATATCTGTCAACATCGACGCTCGAGAGGATGGCAACCGGAACCTCTTGTGAAAACGAATTGCAAAAAATGAACAAAAGGATGGCGGTAAAAATCACTCTAGGTTTCATAGTTATTGGTTTTAATACATAAATGTAAATCAGATTTTAGACAAATACCTGATAATCGGCATTTAAATACACGACTTTTCAATTTCAGTCTGCATTTTTCTCAATTCCCTCCGAAGCGTTTTAGGTATGTATCGACAACGCCTGTTCGAAGTCAAATAATCGTGCTTGAATATTGATTTCAATTGAAATTTCTCAAGATGAAATCCCATGGAAACCAGACGGTTAAAAAGCGCCTCTTCTTTCTCCCGCAATTCACTGAACTTTACTCCAACGCGTCTTGAGTCGTCCGTTTTTTCAATGCAATCAAGTATTTTTTGATAATAGTGCAATGTTGCCTGACCATAAAATTTACCAAGTTCATTTTTAAGTTTAATCCCTTCTTTCAGCTCGTAACTCAGGTAACTAAAAATACCCCATTTGGCATCCCTCACAATGTCTTCTCTGATGTGCCTCGTTTCTCTGTAAATAAGAGACTGTATGATCTCGTTGTAATTTCTTGAAACGATGAGGATTTTGGCTTCCGGCAACAATTTAAGATAGGAATCTATAAATAAACATGTTCTCGGATCTTTCCATGACCATTGATCACTTTTGGCTGATTTATCGGCGAGAATTTTCCTTGCTTCTTCCAATTGGCTTTCATTAAGTTCTGCCCGGTCCAACAGTTCAAAACCTCCAAATGGCATTCCGTTTTCCTTGAATACCTTTTCATGGAAATTGTAAAAATCCATGTCTTCGTAATGACCCGATTTGTTTGAACGCTGAGGTCCGAGCAAGTTTTCACCAACATTCAATCCGCACGCATGCAACCACTTTGTGGTGATCGAAGTTCCCGAACGGTGCATTCCAAGTACAATAAGTATTCTGGGCAAAGGGAATCAGATTTACCTGCAAATTAAGGATATATGAAATTATATTCGAGGAATATTCATGGGTAATTCATGTTTTATATTCCGAGAAGGATGTCAGGGTTATTTGAAATGAAAGAACTTAATCGGTGGATTTATTTATTTGTACCGTCTCCGTGGCTATACGTTTGCTTTCTTTGGCCTTTCTCATTTCCCAGTGCAACAGGTAATGACTTTTTTCCTGAGTCGAGCTTCGAATCAATTGGGTGGCCGAAAACCCGATTTCAGAAATGTTCAGCATCAGGAAAAACCGGCCTGCAAGTGCATTTTGTATCAGGTTTTTGCGATACCAGAGTTCGATTACGACGGTGTCAACCTCATTTTTACTGGAAAATTGAAGTGAAACGTTTTCCAATTTAATTCCTTCACCCTTGGAAAAGCGCTTGAATTTAGCCCCTTTGGAAGGATAAATCCGTTTACCGTTATACTTGAGATAGATTTGATCTGTTTCTTGTGACCCTACCTGAAAGTGACAATTCAAGGACAATAGGTTAATTCTTATAGGCTCGTCGGAGGTTAGGTTTTCCATGGCTAATAATGATTATTGGCAATGAAACTAGACATTCGTATCGATTAATGGATTCGAATTAGCAAAGAGTTATCAACATTTCATGCATCGTTTTTAAGAAATGATTTAGAAAACTTTAGCAAAGTGTAAAGCTACGGTCCTGGGTTTGCTGCGTCTTTAGAATACCGAAAGGTTAATAGGGTTATATAATGCAATGGTTTGTTGTAGAAAATAATGTTGCTGACAACATAGAAGTATACAATAAATCATTGCTTTTTTTATCAAGCACATGGTTGATGAAAGGTGAATCGGTCTAAAATTACCGAACATCGGTGTCAATGAGATTTTGGATCATTCAACTTCTAACTGTCGTAAATTCAATGAGATTACTTTTTGCCTAATTTTATAAATACCTTAAATTTTTTATCGTATGAACACAATTACGACATTAAAAAAAATAGGGGGTATCTTACTGTTGGTTTTTATTCACGCACCTTTATTCGGCCAGCACATTGATTCGATGGTGGTTAAACCGTCGCCGTTGATAGGAGTCAATGACACAGTCAAAATATTCGTTTACAATACATTTTCAAGCGGTGGTTGTGCCGGAAATGCCCATTTTTCAAAATCGGGTTTTAATGTAATGGCTCAAGCTCTGCACTGCCAGGGCGCCCTCACTGTAATTTGCACAGATATTGACACGATTGTGTTAGACCCGCCTCATGCACTGGGTCAATACAGGTTTTCGTTTGTATTAAATTCGGGTTTTGGTGGTCCACCCTGTACCCCGGGTATTGTGCCGAATGATTTTGACACCACCTATTTCACGGTTGGCACAAACAACGCACCAACCATTTCTCCAATTGAAAATGATACGACGTGCAAAAACAGGAGCCTGGGACCACTGGCTTTTACCGTCGGTGATGAGGATATCAATTCTTTGGTTATTCATGCCTATTCCGATAATCAGGCATTGATCGCAAACAGCGGCATCAATCTTTCCGGGACAGGGACAAATCGGGATGTCACCTTGACTCCGTCCGCAAATCAACTTGGGAAAGCCAATATCACCATAGTGGTTGACGATAATTTGAACCAGAGGGACAGTACCGTTTTTGAAGTATATGTTGTGGATTGCCCTTTGGGTACAGTGACATCGACAAGGGCTAAGATTGAAATTTATCCCAATCCCACCAGTGGGGATCTAGTGATTAATCTTGGTAAAATACATCCAAAAGTTGAATTGAGTCTTACGAATACAGAGGGAAGGGAAGTAAAAAAATGGTCTTTTACACAGGTCGAAGCAATACCCTTGAGCATTCGTGAAGAAAGCGGAATGTACATGCTAACTGTTTCAACTGATCAGGGAGCGTTTGTATATCGCCTGGTATTGGAGTAAATGAATCGGGTGAAATTGTTTGGTGTTATTCGTTTTTTGCGGATTGAACACCGCAGTTCTTAATCATGATTTGCCTGGTTTGTTCGGCATAATCTTCTCGTCCGATGTGCACGTACAAATCAATCAGATTCTGATAGGCCATTTGGTTTTTATTGTTTGTATTGATGGACTCTTCGAAAAGCTCGATGGCCTTGTTCATAAGTGTACGCTTGTTTTCATTGTCTCTAAGAGCCATTACCACGTAGTATTCACCAAAGCCATTTAGAATTAATGATCGGTTGTTCGAAGCCAGGGGTTTTCGCAACAATAGTTTTTCATAGAGTTTCCTGGCTTCATCAAATTTACCGCTACGTATGTAAATATTCGCAATGAGATATTCTGAACGGTAGTTGTCAATTCTCATTTCCAGAGATTTGGACAGATAAGAAAGCGCTTTTTCGAAATTTCCCTGATAGTAGCTGAGTTCGCCGATATAATGCAAGAGAAAAACGTTCGGAGGGTTTAACGACAGTGCCTTGTCAAAGCTTTTTTCGGCAAGATCGTACTTTTCCATTTGCATGTAGGTCATGCCCAGCATCCGATGAGGCAGCTCCATGTCCGGATACTTTTCCCTGGCTCGAAGAAAATTGTCAAGAGCAACTTCGAAATTTCTTTTTTTCAAGGCATTCGTTCCAACCTGAATGCTTTTGTCTTCTCTTTTTACGACCGAGGCAATTGCAATTCCGTCTATTTCAAAGCTGTAAATAGTTCCTTTTGGTGGCCACTGACCTCTGTTGAGTTCAAACTTTGACAAGGTCCGGGACGTGAGAATAGCGTAATCCCAGTTTTTGAGGTAGGTCTGCCCCAACGATAACCAAACAATGTTGCCTTTTATCAAAAGCGGATTAAAATACTGTGAAATAGACATACCTCCATGATTGCTTGCAAGTGTTATCTCGGAAAGCTTGTTTTCCACACAGTACTTGTTAAACCACTCCGTCGCAGGCCGGAGGCTGTTACCATCCATGTCTATTTCAAATTCTCCGAAAGCACCTTTAATGCCTCCGATTAGTTCATTGAAATAAGTGTTTTGAACGGGATGATAATGTACCATAGCATTCACTGGAAATACGAACAGCATGGCCATTACTCCCACAATTGATTTTTGAATCTTTGGGGTGTCGAACAGCGAAATCAACCATTTCCATCCAATTGCACTGAAGAGCGCCAAAAATGGCATCAGAAATAAAAAATGCCTCCAGCCATCGTAAAGGTTTCGCAGCCTGAACAGGTAGAATAACAATGGTAAACCAATGGCAACCAGGGGAATGAAAAGTTCTTTTCTGCGTATGCCATTTGATTTTCCCAAAACCAGAGTGAACAGGAGCAGTCCAATTAGTACAATCAAAGGGGTAGTTACGCCAAGCCAGGTGAACAGGTAATTCCAGGGTACGTTTCTGTTGGGTATCAACACTCCTTCAAACAACTGGTAATTAAGCATGAGTTGCAGGTCGGAAAACGCAAGTGCCGCCTCCAATGGCCTTGTGAAGGGGCTCTGATGAGCCCATGGCCATATGGACACGGTCAATGAATAAGAGAGTGCGGATATAATCACAATTGCTCCCGAGGCGGACAGGAAGGGTTTAAAGGCCAGATTTTTTCTGTTGTCTACGAAATAATACACCAGAAGCAGGGCAAAAATTGGCAACAAGATCATTCCTCCTATTCTTACAGATGAGGCCAAAAAGACGAACAGAGCCGCCTTTAAAGTGAGATGGATTGAAAAAGAGGGCAATTTCACAAGGATACGGTGGAAATAATACGTCGATCCCACGAAACCAAGCATTAAGGTGGTATCCCGAAACATGTTCATGATGTACCCAAAAAATCTCGGAGAGAGAACCAGAAGCAGCAGGGTTAAAAAAGCCAGCTTATAGTCTGAGATAAGTCGTGCATGCCTGACTATGTAAAAAATACTCAAATAGCCGAAAATGGAATTCAGAAGATGTCTTGTCTGGATAATATCAAAGGGTAAGATTTTATGAAGGAGGGTTGACATTAAACCAAATACATTGCCGTAATAAATCATGTGATTGTATAGGGGAATGGTCTCGTCAAGACAGGTTTTATCTTTTCCCCAGGTTGCGAAATAACGAAGCATATCAGCGCTATACTGCATGCTCAATGGCTCGTCCCACGTAACTCCGTAGTCAAAGCTGAGTATCGGAATGACAAATGCCAAAATGAGCAACAGCGACTTCGTCAATACTTCATAAAATGATTCAGACGATAAAAGTTGGGAGTAAGACTTTTCCCTTATTAGTCTTTGTACCTTCAGAAATGACTTTTTCAATTAATTGCCGAGGTTTTCGTTAAAGATAATTCTTTGAAAAAAAACGACATTAAGTAAAGGTGATTTCCGGATTACGCACTAAGCGAATATCCAAAAGAATGGATTGTTTCCAATTTTAAGGAGGTATGTTCTCTGAGAACTTTTCTGATGCGCGTTATGTAAACATCGAGGCTTTTGGATATAAAGAAATCGCTTTTGCCCCAAACATGCTTCATGATTTCTTCCCTCGCAACGGGATTTCCTTCGTTTTCAATCAGGTAAAGTAAAATACCGGATTCGGTTTTGCTCAGGCGAATCCTGTCGTTCTCCGTGATTAGACATCTTCTTACGGAGTCAAGTTTGTAATTGCCAACCTGAATTACGTCTGATAAATGATCTTGCTTTATATGCGATCTGTTTAAAACGGCTTTTATCTTTAGCAGGAAAATATCCACGTCAAAAGGTTTGGTTATGTAATCATCCGCCCCAACTTCATACCCCAGGATCTTGTCACTCCTTAAGTTCCGGGATGTAAGAAATATTATGGGAACATGGCGGTCAATTTTTTTTATCTCTTTGGCAAGTTCAATCCCATCAATATCGGGAAGTACAACATCCAGAATACACAAATCAAACCGCTCATCCTTGATTTTTTTCAATCCCTTTTTTCCATCGTGGCATATGGTAGCGTCGAATTTATTTTCGCTGAGATGCTGCCCAACCAAATAGGAGAGATTTTCATCGTCCTCCACAAATAATATTTTAGGATTAGTCGTCATGCGGGCAATCGAATTGAAAAAACGCTACCTATTTGATTGAAATCCGACAGTTCAATTTGTCCCCCATGTAATTCGAGGATCATCCTTGAATAATACAATCCAAGACCGTATCCATTTTTGGCACCCTTGCTTTTGCGTCGTTCAAATTTTTCAAAGATTTTTTTCCTGTCCGGAAGGTCAATTCCTTTGCCATTGTCTGAAGACCGAATTGTCAAATGTCCATTGCTCTGTTCTGATTCAATGCAAAGAAGATTTGCCCCGCTGTGTTTCTTTACGTTCGTGATCAAATTTTGAAATACATTTTCCAAATGGAAAATGTCCCCTTTGGTATACAGTTCGTTGGGATCAAGTTTCAAGTCCAGATCAATTCCCGACCGGGAGAGCAAAGATTTATTCCGCTCAGCTGTTTTTCTAATCAATTCCTTGAGATCGATGTTCTCTTTTTGAAGCAGAAGTTCGTTTTTTTCAATCAGGGCGGTCGTTAACACAAGATTGATGCCTGTTTGCAGTTTATTGCCCTCTTCCTGAAGTATGGAGCCTGATTTTTTAAGCTTTTCATCTTCGGATTTCAGCAAGCTTTGCGCAACAAGTTTAATGTTTGAAATTGGGGTATTGAATTCGTGAGTAATCCCATGTACAAAGTCTTTTTGGATCTTTAACAGATTCCTCTGCTGAATTTGAATCCTGGTCAGGTAAAATATCAGAACAATGGAAATGATGGCCAATAAAACGGCGCTCAAGTAAATATTCCACGCCTCTCCGGAAAACATATCCCGTTTATTTATTACCTCAAGCAGGAGCAGTAGCTCGGGGATATTCGAATCATTTTTGTAAATGGAAGATCGCACATCGGGATTCAGTTCCGTGTCAAGACCGCTATGGTTGTTCGCGTAAATAACCTTGTTCTCATCTTTTAGTGAGACAGTGTAATTGAGAATCGCCTCCGGGTATAATCTGGTTACACATGCCGTTAACAGTGAGTCGAACCTTGTGGTGTCTATCAAGCGAATTCCGTTGCCATCGGTCACGTAAGGTTCATATGAATTCCGGACAAACATTTCAAAATTGCTCAGACTGGAATCTTCTTTAAACTTGGGTATATCATCGAATTCAAACCTCAACAGCATCTGCATGTGGCTGGGCCCCATCAGGGGCATTCTGGTAAATGTTTTTTTCTGCCCCTCCGAAGTAATGTAGGTTAATTCCAGATTTCGTTTATCGGTATCCGAAATGCCAGGCGGATTTGCAATGTAAAAAGAGTCAAGTTTAGGCAAGGCGATGCTGGCGTGTAGGTCGAAACAATAGTAGTCTTCTTCCAAATCAGAAACCATTTGGTCTACCGCAATATTGACCTGATCGATGAATAGCGATTCCCTGAGCTCAACGGACTTGTTGCCCCAATAGATCAACATAAGCATAAGTCCCAGCAGGGAGGCTACCAGGACACTTACAAAAAGAAATAGTTTGTTGTTCAAGTCAATAATTTGTATAAATGTACAAAATCTGCAGGCTTTGCGTGAAGCCTGCAGATTAAGAATTAAAGCAAATAGAACTGCTTAACGAGAAATGTGAAATTGCTTGCGGATTTGATTTGAATCAGAATTTAACAGCAGAATATACTGCCCAACGGCTAAATTTGACACGTTCAACGTTTCTGAACCGCTTTCCAGCACACCGGACATAATTTTTCTTCCAAATACATCACTGACGAAATACTCAACGGCATGATCCATTGGATGCTCGATGGTCAGGCTGTGGTTTGCCGGATTCGGATAGATTTCAATTTGTTCCGATAAGCTTGTATTGTTGATTCCAGTCGGAGTGCCGATGATAATATCGTAGTCTTCGACCTCTCCGTGCTGTCCGATCGGATGTGTGGGGTAGTTCAGGTATCCACATGGTTCTGGAGGAATATGCCCGGCAGTGGAGGGCATGTCGCAATATACGCGCATGCGGATCACACCGTTCGGTGCATTTTTTGGTACCGTGATGTCCGCGCCGTGATTCCCGTTGGGAGCCCAATATGCAACTCTTTCTGCTGTTTGATGAAGGATTCCGTCACCATCCCAATCTATCCACACAACTACTTCCATTCCTGCACCCAGGTTGTCAACTCCTGAAACTTTTAAAGAATAGGATGACCCTTGTAAGAGCACCGGTTTTTTGGCTGAAGAATAATACGTGTATCCATTGTCTTCTCCAATACCCGTTGGCATACCAGTGGAATTATTCAGTCCTTCTAACTGGACGTTCGAAATGTAGGTGAAAGGTTCACCTGTGCCTCCCATGCTTTTAAAACCTGGAGGTATGCAATATTGAGCCATTAATCCCGCAGAAAAAATAAGAGTGAGGAATAAACTCAGAGCTAATTGTTTGCTTGTTTTCATGATTTTAGTTTTGCTGTTATGATGAAAAGACGAAGTCGAATAAAAAAGGACTATTAACAGATTCTTAAATAATCTTAATGAAAACTTAATACCAAGTGCGGTTTATAATCGGAACAGGGATTTCACGAGTGTTGGCGCCTCGCTCTGAAAAATGAATTTTTCCTGAAAAACGTGGTTTTTTACCTGGTCTGCCAACTGCAGATAGATCTGAATACGCTAATTATTTATATTCTTCCCTGCCATCTGCATGCAAGGCAAATCGTCCTTTTTCCCGACCATGATGTTGGTCTCTGTCGGGCCAGGGCCAACCTCCGAATTCCGTGCGTTGATATTCCACAAAGGTCTGCCTTATTTCCTCTTCGGTATTCATGACAAAAGGACCGTACTGTACAACGCGTTCATTGATGGGCCTGCCCTGAAGTACCAAGAGATAACAATCTTCATCCCCTGTTGTCAGCGATAGATCTGCAGTTGACTTTACGGTAACGGAGTGATAGGAGTCAATCACTTTACCTTCGATTTGCAGTTTATTTCCCTTGTAAAAATACAACGTCCGGGTCACCTCCTTCACTGATCCCGGCAAATCGACAGAGGTATGTGCCTCCATTTTTATGGTCCACACGGCAACTTCATTCTCCGGATTGGCTGCCCATGAATCAGGTGTGGGAGGGAGTGCCGGAGTACCCCTGAAGGCTCCCGCAATTACATTTATTTCGGCCATACCTTTTGAGTCATCTCGCACAACAGGAATGTCCTCTGCCCAGAGCATTTTAAAATGGGGTTCGACCATTTTACTGGCTTTTGGCAGATTGAGCCAGACTTGAAAAATTTCGAGAGGATTTTCTTTGTCCTTATGTATCAACGGAAACATTTCGGAGTGCTGGACTCCCTTTCCCGCAGTCATCCACTGGACATCTCCCTTGCTGAATCTACCTGCCGCACCCAATGAATCGGAATGGTCTACGATTCCTTCTTTTGCAATGGTAATGGTTTCAAAACCCCTGTGCGGATGAACCGGAAATCCGGGAATGATGTCTCCGTGGTACATTCTCCAGCCATCTTTGATTGTAAAATCCTGACCGATCATCCGCCCTTCAAGCGAAGTCGCCGGACCCAATGCATCGTTTCCTCTGGGATATGAATCGGCATGGTGTGCGCAAAATAGAAAAGGATCCTGCGTTGCCCAGGGAAATGATAGTGGTTCAACGGAGATTATGTTTTGATTGATCATAGATGGGTAACAAACGACCTAAATTAGACAAATTAGGTTTTTCAGTTGTATATCATGCGAATATTGTCCCGGACTACATTTGATTTTACACCATTTTACGAGGACCGGACAAAAAAGTGAAGGGATATCAATGAAAAACAGATCGAAAGGAAATGTTATGCTTCTTCCGGTATTTTAATGGTCATCACCGAAATTTCGCTATGGTGTGCAACAGACTCGGTTATGCTGCCTTTTAAAAGGTGCATGAATCCGGTTCGGCCATGGGTTTCCATCACAATGAGATCCGCTTTTAGGGAATAGGCGTACATATGTATTCCCTTTTCAATGGTGTCGTCGTTAAAGGCCTTGTAGGTGAAATTGGCAATGAAAAATTTCCTGGCGAAATCTTTCATGGTTTTTTCTACCGATAATGTCTGTTCAAAGTGGTGAGGAGTGATAACCTTTACCAGATGAATTCGGCCTCCCAGGGCATTTAACACCTTTTTCAAAACAGGAAAACGAACGTGTGCTTCTTTCTTAAAATCCGAAGCAAACACGATGTTGTCAAATTTGATGGGTCCTTTTAATTCTGCATTTACACAAAGAACGGGACATGAAGCATGTCGAATAATGGCTTCTGTTTTTGTTCCTTCCATTGTGTCGTGCCAGTTTATTTTACCGTGAATGCCACAAATGATCAGATCCACATCCTTATTGTCCTTGTGGTTAATAAGGGTCTGGACATCCATATGCGGGATCAGTTGTGTTTCGACCTTTGCGCCCTTAACGAAGTCCTCCTTGGCCAATTTGCCTAATTTTTGATGAATTTCATCTACGATGATCTTTTGTTTTCTGAAGTCGTAGCCGTAGTCCACGTTTGTCACCGAAGGAATTCGGGGGACATGATATACATGCGCAAGTCGGACACTTACTTCAGCTTTTCGATGTGCAATGCTGCATGCAACTTTTAGTGCTGTGAGTGAGGCTTGTGAAAAATCCGTAGGAACCAGAATCTTTCTCATGTCTTCGTTTATTAGCGACTAAAACAGTCAAATCTAAATATCCGTACAAATAAGGACTATTGAAATGAAGCTTATCAGCGCTTAACATGATATTGCTCATTAGACAAAGCGCTTCTATGGCTAATTTGCACAGTCCCGAAGTAAGAATCTCAGTTCGATTTTGGCTTGTCTTTTTGAAATGAATTAAAAATCAATCCTCCCATGGCGGCCCCATACAATGTGCTGTTTATTGGTTGAGAAGTGATTGCGCAAGTACCGGAAGCGCATCCGATAAAGTGATAATATAAATATCCGGCCAGGGCTCCAGTGAAAGCGCCGATAAACGTCATTTTGTGTTTGATCAAAAAATTCATGCGTCAAAGGTCGAAACTTTCAACTTAAAAAATGTTACTTAAGTCACATCATTGTTGAAATCATCTATGGCTCGCGTTATAAATATGGGTATGTAAAAAAAACTCCCTGTTCGCGATAAACAGAGAGTTCATTTTGACACGGATAAAATCTAGTTAACCTTGCGCAGATACCAACTTGCAATTAAGAAGACACCTGATATCCCGATCGTAGAAATAAGAAGAAATACGACCACATTAAATCTGACGAAAACATGAAAGAAAAACAGTAGGACAATGCTAAAGCATAAAACGATGATCCCTCCTGTCAGCTCCCATTTCCAGGAAATGTAGGTCAGGATTAAAAGCAACACCCAAGGCAGGGCATTTGGACTGTTTCTGACAATTCCTGTTATTCCGCCACCGTATTCTTCGGAACCTGAAACCAGGGCAAAACCGAAGACGCAAATGCCTGTGATTAATAGAAAGTATCTGGCGATATTCCTGAGAAAATCTGCCGTGTTAATTTCGCTGAAATGATTCATGGTATACTGGGTTTATGCTTATTATTTCTCTATCGATGCATTCGACGAAAGATTCCGGTCTGTTTTTAAATACCAATAGATGAGGTATAAAATTCCGGGAATCGGGAATAGCCCCATGATTCCGGGATTTGCCAATAGATCATGTCGGACGATAAAAAATCCGATTATGGAACAGGTTGAAATCAGTCCGCCAATACCCTCATAAAAAAGTGCAATGGCCAATCCCAAAAGCCATCCTATGCCCAGGGACATAGAAATTATCTCAGACATTGTTAATGCCTTGTCAGTTCCTTCTCCCTCTCCAACGAAGTGGGCAGCAACAAAAAAGAGCACAAATGCCAGCAAGGTCGTCCCGCTTATTATGGCGATCCATTTTACGATTTGTGTTATTAAATTTCTTGTTTTCATGAAGATTCATTTTTGATTTACCGCACAAACTTAGCTGAGCTGGTGTGCAAACTAAATCCAACAAATGCGTATAACAGACATTAAAAAAGCAACAATAAATGCATAACTATTTGTAAATTAGTGGTGTAAAACAAATATTATGGTATATTAATAAAATTGATATGGATGATATCAAGGAGATAATCCAAACGCTGGACGAAGAGAACAGAAAGGAATTTAAGCACTTTTTGAACCGCTTCAGGCAGAAAGGAAGCCGAAAAGATGTAGCCCTATTTGAGTTGTTGCGGAAAGATGAAGATTTCAAATCGGGTCATATAATGAATAAATTATACGGGAAGGTTAACAAAGAAGCTTACTACGCGTTGAGAAAACGCTTAAACAAACAATTAATTGACTTTGTAATACTGAAAAGCCGGGACAACGATACAACGGCGGTTTCCAAAGTAATGGAGTTTATCAATCTCTCACAATACCTGTACGATCGTAAAAAGAATGCATTATCATACCGGTACCTGACTAGAGCACTGGAGTTGGCCACGGAAATTGAACACTATGAATTACTCAATGCCATATACAACCTGCTCATCGATCAGAACCAATGGCAAAGCGAGGAGGAATTAAGTGATATACTGGCCAGGCACAAGGCTAATAAGAAAAAACAGGATCTAGAGGAACGGGTCAACTTTGCCAACAGCATCATAAAGCAAAAATTGCTTGAATGCCAGAAAAACATGAATCCGATTGACTTCGAGTCGTTGACTTCTTCGGTGTTTTCTGAACTGGAAGTTGATGAAATGGCGCTGCAACACCCAAGAACGGTGTATAAACTTATGTCATTGAGCAGAAATTCCATTATCGCCAGCAAGGATTTTGCTTCGTTCGAACCATTTATCAGGAGAAAATACCGGGAACTGGAAGAAAACAACACGTTTACGGCAAAGACCAGCTATTATCAACTGGGCCTTCTCTATTACCTGTCTCATACGTTGTATCGAAATAAAAAATTTACTGAATCGAAGCAATATCTGGAGCAATTAAATAACCTGCTCAATGGTGATGGCATTGCCTACTACGCGGTTTATTACCCAAAATACAAGCTGCTTCAGTCCAGTGTTTCTGTTTTTACTCATGAGATTAAGATGGCACTTGAAAACTTGCGGGCATTATTGGATGATCCCAGGATT
>DNDT01000298.1 GCA_003487525.1 Flavobacteriales bacterium | reverse complement strand
CTGCTCACCGAAGAAATATGTCCCAGCTTTCTGTTTTGGGTGATTGACAGGTACTCCAACACAGCTCCTGCGGCTATTATTCCGGCAGGCTGATCTTCGACCCCGAATCCCTTTAAACTTTTGGTCCCAAAGTGCTTATTCAGGCTTTCACGGGCAAATTCTTCTCCAAATGCCCAGTCATCCAGTGCAAAACTGTAGAACCGATCCGAAAAGCAATCGGTGTACTGGGACCTTTTCTGTTTTTGGTACACTATTTCACTCGGACGGAACTGCTGAGCAAAACGGTCAATATCTTCAACACTGCCCTGACCCAGAACAAATTCGCCGGTTGAAACATCCAGGAACGCCACACCGCTTTGCTTCTTGTCAAAATGAACCGCAGCCAAATAATTATTCTTTTTTTGGTCAAGGACATCTTCATTGTAGACCACTCCTGGAGTTACCAGCTCCGTCACCCCTCTTTTCACGATTGTTTTGGTCATCTTCGGGTCTTCCAGTTGGTCGCAAACCGCAACGCGAATCCCCGCCCGTACCAACTTTGGAAGGTAGGTGTTGAGTGAATGATGAGGAAAACCGGCGAGCTCCATTTCACCTGCCGAACCATTGTGCCTTTTTGTAAGTACGATTCCAAGAACGGATGCTGCCCTGACCGCATCCTGACCGAAGGTCTCATAAAAATCACCTACCCTGAATAAAAGCAGTGCATCCGGATGTTTTGCCTTGATTGCATTGTACTGCTTCATCAAGGGTGTATCTCCCGTTTTGGACTTTTTGCTTTCTACCGCCAAAGTGCTTTTCTTTACGCTTTCGTTTGAAATTCGAATTTCATAAAATTTCAAACCATAGGTCCAATCAGGCCTTTTTTACTTATCATTAGTTTTGAACACCGCATGGCATCTACATTTAGAAAATTAAAACTCCATGAACTGGGTCGAATCGACACTGAACACTACAGGTCTGTCCTAAAAATACCGCTGATTGTGGTTCTGGATAATATAAGAAGTCTTCACAACATAGGATCTGTATTCAGAACATGCGATGCGTTTTTGATTCAGGAGATTTGGCTGACTGGATTCACGGCGCAGCCCCCACATCGGGAAATTCAAAAAACCGCGCTGGGATCCACCGAAACGGTAAAGTGGCAATATTTCAAAGATGCCAAAGAAGCGATCCAAAAATTGAAAAACAAAGGATTTCGAATTGTTCCGCTGGAACAAGCTCAGGGCAGCACGGACATTCGTAAGTTTTCGGTAAAACCGGATGACAAAATTGCACTCGTTCTTGGCAATGAAGTCGACGGAGTTTCGGAAAATTATATGTCAGCTGCCGACGAAGTGCTCGAAATACCCCAGGAAGGAACCAAGCACAGCCTGAACGTATCAGTCAGTGCCGGAATTGCCCTTTGGGAAGTGTTTAGGAGAATGTACAAAGAGTAGGCTGAGTCAATGGGTCCATTATTCAAGCCATGAACTTATCCCCCTATCCCCTTTTCCCCTCGGACAATAAAAAAAGCCCCGATTTCTCGAGGCTCTCTTCATTAGATTAAGTAATTCTTAGTTCGTGGCTGCCTGGAACTCTGAATTATCCCAGAACTTCACGAATTCGATATCTTCTTTTGCTTTTGCCTTGTAAGAACCCTCTTTTGCAATTGCAGCTTTCAAGCTCTTAAGCATAGCATCCTGATTATTGTTGCGCGCTTCGATAATTGCTTTCAAGTAGTTAGAATAGGCTTCGTCCTTATCAGAGATTTCACCGAGCATTTTGGCTGAAGCGTCAATATCACCACCTAACAACTTGGCCAAAGAAGCATTGAAGCTTTTTGTTGAACCGTAATACTGATTCGCTTTTTCATAATCTCCTTTCTTGACATAAACCAAACCCAGGTTTTCGCCAACCTCAGGAGCTGTTCCCTCTGCAGACTCATAGTACTCGATGGCACCTTCAATGTTTCCGCTTTGTCTGGCAACAACACCAAGGTTATTGTTAACCGCAGCGTTATTTACATTCATGCTTGCAGCCTTTTCAAATTCAGCTTTGGCCTCGTTTAATTTTCCTTGAAGGATGTAAACATAACCAACGTTGTTTGGTCCTCTCCAATCTTCAGGGTAAACTGATTTTACCTTGTTGTAAATATCAAGTTTGGCATTCAAGTCATTTGTCAAAGTAGCTGCATAAAGCAATTCTTCAACATTCAGACCTTCAGGTGAACTACCTGCAAGAGTTTGGATCTCTTCATCGCTCTTACCTTCAATTTCCGCATTCAGCGTAATTTGAGATCTTCTCAATTTTGGAAGAATCTTATCAGCAACTTCAATGTAAGTAGCCGCAAGGTTTTTAATTTCTTCCTCTCGTTTCATAGGATCTGAATACATTTCAAGAACCCGAAGGATCAAGCTCTTATCCGCAATATCACTTGCTTCCATTTCCTTTTTGAAACCAACCCAGTCTTCACCTTTTCCATTCTTAGCGTAGAACTCATCCGCTTTACCGGCGGCAGCTTTTGCACCTGACATCATGCTTTTAACGGTAGATGCGGCAGAAGATGCCCTGTCATTGGCAAGATTTTCATTCAGTGTAATCTCTCCATCGGGAGAAGCATATGCGTCAATGTTTGCCTTCTTCCAAACATATCCTGCAGCGACACCATCCTTCATGAATTTCTTCATGGCAACCATGTCAGCATCAGAAAGTTCAGAACATCTTACCTGTGGGCTGTTTACCAGATAGTGAATCTCGGCGTAAGAACTGACAGCTGTAATTCGGTTGAATTTATCGGCTCCCAAAATTGGCTTGTCGTCATTTTGAAGCATCAAAGGAGTGACGTTTGTTCCTTCTGCAATTTTAACAGCGTCAAATGATTTCTTGGCTGCCTTGTAAGCTCCTTCCGCTTTAACGGCAAGGGTTGCTTTGTGCATGCCCTCCTCATACGGTATTTGCGCACGATGGGTGAATGATCCGCCGTTCATGTAGGAAATTTTAGTTCCCTGAACTTCGGAAGCTTCTCCTGAAAGAACAATTGCCTTAAATTCTTTTGATTTTCCACCGTACTCGAGCACAGGTGTTACAGTGACAGACACCTTTTTATTGAAAAATTTAGCAGGAATGCTTCCCTGAATATCAATCATGATACTGTCGGCATGCATTTCTAGAGGATTAGGAGTAACAGTGTAGTTTACTTCCTTGGCTTTCTTCGCCATTTTACTGAGCGGATTACAAGCCATAAAGCCCACAGCCGCCACTACTCCCATTATCGATTTCAAGTTAACCATTTTCATTTTCAGCTGATTCAAAGTTTGAATAATTTTTGTGAGTGCAATAATAAAGTTTTTAGCAACAATATACAATCGAAAGGTCATTTTTAATCCTTGGGAAATGTACAGATTACCGATTCCGATCTTCTTTATACGACCAAATCTGATCTTTGTTTGGAATCTTTTTTAACAAATTTACAATGGTTTGATTTTCAGCCGGATGTATAAAATCCGATGCAATATCATTCAACGGGAGCAGCACAAATAACCTGTTTACGGCTTCCGGGTGAGGAATCCGAAGTGATTTCGATTGAATAATTTCCTGTCCGTAAAAAACGATATCGATGTCTATGGTCCTCGGACCCCATCGCTTCATCCTCCTACGGCCCAATTTTTTTTCAATTTTCTGAAGTTTTTCCAAAAGTGAATCCGGATCGAGGTCACTCTCGATTTCTATGACCTGGTTTAAAAAATTGGGTTGTTCCGTTAATCCAACTGCCAATGTTTCATAGATCTCCGAGCGAGAAACGATGGTGCCTGCTTCTGATTCAATTAATCCACATGCATCGTTCAGATAAGCCTTGCGGTTACCCATATTCGATCCCAATGAAAGGTAAATGTTAATCACTTTCATAATCCCTTGAACAGTGAATTTAGCCATTCGTGTATTTGAACGACAGAATAACGATATAAAAAATAAATTTGCCCAACATAGAAAACCGAAACAATGAAACAATTTTTTAAATTTCTTTTCGCCTCCCTGTTTGGCACTTTTTTAGCTCTAATCCTTATGGCTGCCGTGACAATAGGCATAATTGGTGCAATAGCGTCATCGACGACAAGTGATAAAGAAGTAAATGTAAAGGACAACAGCATTCTTTACATAACATTGGAAGAAGAAGTCGCGGACCGCACTTCGGATGATCCGTTTGACAACTTTGACTGGAATAATTTTAAATCCCTTCCACAGATAGGGTTAAATGACATCCTTGAGAATCTTGACAAGGCAAAAAAAGACGATCGAATCAAGGGTATTTTCATGGATCTCACCCTGGTAAACCTGGGTTTGGCAAGAATGAATGAAATACGTGATGCCATGGTGGATTTTAAAACAAGCGGGAAATTTATCTATACATACAGCGACGCGATGGACCAGCAAGCATATTACCTGGCATCCGTTTCGGATAAAATTTATGCTCATCCGGGTGGAATATTGCAACTGAATGGCCTTTCAGCACAACCTGTTTTCTTAAAAGGCGCACTGGATAAACTTGACATCGAGATGCAGGTTATTCGTCACGGGAAGTTTAAAAGTGCCATTGAACCTTTGACCAGGGAAAACATGAGCGAGGCAAATCGACTTCAGACCAGGGTATTCGTAAATAGCCTTTGGTCAACCATGGTCAATGAAATAGCTGAATCACGAAATCTGTCTGCAGACAGAATTAACGAACTCGCTGACAACCTGGCCGTCGGGTCTCCTCAGGACGCCATGACCACAGGTCTGATCGACGGGGTGAAGTACCGGGATGAAGTATTGAATGAACTTCGCGAGCTCACTGAAATCGAAGAAGGAAAGGACCTGAATTTTGTAAAAATCAAAAAGTATACCGGTGCAAAAGTAAATGGGGATGACAAAAGTCTCGAAGACTATAAAACCAAAATAGCGGTAATCTATGCCGCCGGTGAGATACAATATGGCGAGAGCGAAAGCGATGTAATGGGTTCAAAAACCATAGCAGAGGCAATAGAAAAGGCAAGAAAAGACGAAAAGGTAAAATCGATCGTGTTGAGAGTCAATTCTCCGGGCGGCAGTTCTCTTGCCTCAGACATCATTTGGAGGCAGGTTGTTTTAGCGAAGAAAGATAAACCTGTTGTCGTTTCTATGGGAAATCTTGCCGCTTCAGGAGGATATTATATTTCTTGCGGAGCCGATAAGATTATTGCCGATGAAAATACCATTACGGGTTCCATCGGTGTTTTTGGAATCATTCCAAACGCCAAGGGATTTTTCAACAATAAACTGGGAGTCACTTTTGATACCGTGAATACCAATACATATTCGGACATGGGCAATGGAGTAAGACCCTTGAAAAATGTTGAGACGCAGTATATAACCAATTTGGTTGAGCGCATCTATGATGACTTTGTCAATAAGGTGGCGGAAGGCAGATCAATGACCTATGCAGAAGTGGATTCTGTCGGACAGGGCAGGGTTTGGACCGGAACAGATGCGCTGGAAATCGGATTGGTAGACGAGATTGGTGGATTATCGCGGGCGATTGAAGTAGCCGCCGAATTGGCAAAAATTGAAAAATATTCCATTTATGAGCTTCCCGAGCAAAAAAGTCCGTTCGAAGACATCGCTAAGCAATTCAGTGAAAACATGGAATCTAAAATGGCCAAAAAATACTTCGGAGAATATTTCTCGGATTTCAACGGCATATATAAAAATCTGACCGAATTCGGAGTGTACGCCAGAATGCCCTACAACTATAATATTCAATAACGTTATAGGATTATTCCAATCATTTTTTTCATAAGTTTTAGTTAAGTTTGGACAAAAGGAACTCAATCCATGCCCATCTTAAATTCTTTGCTCTCCTGGGTCATGAAGAAGCGGATTCATCAGATCGGCCTCTTCATGAAATATCCTTCTGAGGTTCAGGATGAATGGCTGGACCGTTTGCTGGCTTCTTCCTTTAAAACAGAGTGGGGAAGAAAGTACGACTACAAATCCATTCGTTCCCTAAGGGAATATAAAGAGCGGGTTCCGGTTCAGGACTACGAGGATATAAAGCCCTATGTGAAAAGATTGCAAAAGGGAGAAGAAGATCTTCTTTGGCCGGGAGAAACAATCTGGTTCGCAAAGTCGAGCGGAACCACCAACGACAAGAGCAAATTCATCCCTGTCACAAAAGAAGCGCTGGAAGAATGCCATTTTAAAGGAGGAAAGGATATGCTTTCCATTTATTGCAACAACACACCGGACACTCAAATTTTTAACGGCAAGGGACTGATGTTGGGAGGCAGCAGTCAGTTGCTTCCCGGACATCGAGATTCATATTCCGGAGACTTGTCATCCATTATTATCAATAATCTTCCGTTTTGGGCGGATCTTTTCAAAACACCGGACACATCCATTTCCTTAATGCATAACTGGGAAGAAAAACTGGACAAAATTGCTCATTCCACCTTGAACGAAGATGTTACCAACATTGCCGGAGTTCCGTCCTGGATGCTGAAAATGCTGCATAAAATACTGGAATTTACCGATGCCAAAACCGTGATGGATGTGTGGCCAAACCTTGAAGTTTATTTTCATGGAGCGGTGAATTTCGAACCGTACCGACTTCAGTACGATGAAATAATAGGCAAGAAAATCAACTATCTGGAGTTATATAATGCATCCGAAGGATTTTTCGGAATTCAAGATCAGTCAAGAGTGAGTGAGATGCTGTTAATGCTGGATTACGGAATTTACTATGAGTTTATCCCAATGAACGAACTGGACCGGGATCATCCAAACACTCTTTCCCTGGAAGAAGTCGAAATCGGAAAGAATTACGCCATGGTCATTTCAACAAACGCCGGCTTGTGGAGGTATAAAATTGGGGATACAATACAATTTACCTCACTTTCTCCTTTTCGAATAATCGTTTCCGGCAGAACAAAACATTTCATCAATGCCTTTGGCGAAGAAGTGATTATTGACAATGCCGACCGGTCAATCAGTATCGCTTGTGAACGAACCAACTCCCGTATTTCGGATTACACCGCTGCCCCCATTTATCTTACCAATAAAAGCGCAGGTGGACACGAATGGCTGATTGAATTTGAAAAAGAACCCGAAAACCTTGAAAACTTTGCGCAGATTCTTGACGAAGCCCTGAAATCTGTCAATTCCGATTATGAAGCCAAGCGAACAGGAGACATTGCACTAAAAATGCCGGTGATTCAAAGCGTAAAAAGAAATACCTTCTACAACTGGTTAAAACACAAAAATCGACTTGGTGGTCAAAACAAGGTTCCCAGATTATCCAATGAACGGAAGATTCTGGAGGAACTTAAAAGTTTTGCATGTGAGGAATAGCATCCTGTTATCGGTTTTTTTTCTTGTCATTGGCCTGGTTTCCTCGGCTCAGGGAAATTATTCCCTCTTTAAAAGCATCAATACCGAAGCAAGGCTTATTTCAGGTGATCAGCTCGGAAATGTATACCTGGTTGTAAACAACGGGGTTTACAAATATGACCGCAACGGAAGTCTCATAAATCAATACAGCAACAATCGATTCGGTAAAATATCCTCTATTGACGCAACGGATCCGTACAAGATTGTTGTGTTTTATGAAGACTTCAGAGCCATTGTAATACTGGACAATCAGCTGAGCGAAAACGGATCTCCGTTGAATTTACAGTTTACAGACTTCGATCAGCCCATTCTTGCCTGCCGGGCGTACAATACGGGCATTTGGTTATTTGACCTTCTGCTCAACAATGTGTACAGACTGACACTTGATCTGAAAACCATTCAGTCCTCGGGAAATCTGACTCAGATTTTAGGTTACGAACTTAAACCCAACTTTATGGTAGAGTACAATAACACGCTTTACCTGAACAATCCCAAATCGGGCATACTGGTGTTTGACCAGTTTGGCACATACATAAAAAACATTGCTATCAAGGGGCTTTCATCCTTTCAGGTAACCGAGAAAGCCATTTATTACATCGAGGACAATAAAATTGCCAAATACAATTTCAAAAGCTTNNAGAAACACTCCCCCTGCCTGAAGAAAAAATTCAGCAGCTTGCAGTCGATAAGAACAGATTGTTTCTTTTAACGGAAAGTGCCTTAAAAATTTACGACTACGTCGGAAAATAAATGCTTATTTGCCTGTCAATGGAAGTTTGAGAGGCATTGATTAATTTGTACATTAGTGCCTCAAAAAAAAATATATGCTTGTATCGGTAGCTGGAAATATAGGATCGGGAAAAACAACACTGACAACGTTATTGGCCAAACATTATAATTGGGAAGCGCACTTTGAAGCAGTCGACGAAAATCCATACCTGAATGATTTCTACGAAGACATGCAACGCTGGTCTTTTAATCTGCAGATCTATTTTTTGAATACTCGTTTTAGCAAAATACAGGAGTTAAGAAAGAAAGGAAAAGACGTCATTCAGGACCGTACAATATATGAAGATGCATACATATTTGCACCGAACCTGCATTCAATGGGTTTAATGACCAGTCGTGATTTTGAGTCATATTTCTCGCTCTTTGAGCTGATGAACAGCTTTATTCAGCCACCCGACTTGCTTATCTATCTTCGCGCCACAGTTCCTACGCTCGTCAACCAGATTCAGAAAAGGGGCCGGGATTACGAAGAAAGCATCCGGCTTGACTATTTGAAAAGACTCAACGAGCGATACGAAGCGTGGATTTCGGAATACGAAGAAGGTAAGTTGCTGATTATCGACGTTGATGAAAATAATTTTTCTGAAAATGCCGAGGATCTTGGAGAAGTCATTCAAAAAATAGACGCACAAATCCATGGCCTTTTTGAAGCACAGAAATAAATAAAAACAAGATTTATGTTAAAAAATACCATTACCGCGGTTTTATTGTCGATATCAATGGTAACCGCAGCCCAGGAAGTGTCCAAGGAGTCGACCGGTGCTAAACCGGAAAAAATGGAATACGGTGAAATTGTCGAAGTGCCCGGAGCTACCAAGGACCAGCTTTTCAGAACTGCCCGGAAGTGGTTTCAAAAGAACTACAGCGAAAAGGCTGTCGGAGAAAATGTAATTTACACCGACGACAGCTATCTTGGTGAAATGGCTGCCAGCCCCTATATCTGGGTTGAAGCCCGGGTTCAGGGAAAACCCACCGGAGCGGGTTCGGTAAATTACAACATAATCATCGCTGCCAAGGAAGGAAAGTACAAATACTCGTTAAGTGGTTTTTATCACGAATCGAATAGAAGTCAGTTTGGATCAGGTGGCGACATGAATAATGCAGTTCCGGATTGCGGTGAAGAATTGACTTCACTTACTGCCTGGGGTGAAATCAAAGCTGATTGCAAGGCAAAAGCAGAAAAGATAGTTCAAGAATTGAAAGAAACGATGAGTTCTGCCGCATCAAATTCAGAAGAAGACTGGTGAGCTAATCCATTATTATTAAATCATCTCCTCAGAGATTGTTTTTAATGACACAACAAAAAAGCCCGCAATAAGCGGGCCTTTTTTATTATTGTACAATTCTATCAGAAGTTGTCCACTACGACCGCTTCTTCGGCAACCACATTTACGTCGTCAACGTGAACCTCGGTGCCAACAGTTTCGTTTGATTCAACCGGTTCATGAGTCGGGATCTCGTGCACGGCAATATGCGGAGCAATGATCAATGCCACAATTGACGTAAGCTTAATCAGAATATTCATGGATGGTCCGGATGTATCTTTAAATGGATCTCCAACCGTATCTCCTGTGACAGAAGCTTTGTGAGCTTCCGATCCTTTATACTCCATCGTTCCGTTAATGTCCACACCTTCTTCAAATGATTTCTTGGCATTGTCCCAGGCACCTCCTGCATTGTTCTGGAATATTCCCATCAGTACACCTGAAACCGTTACCCCGGCTAAAAATCCTCCCAACATTTCTGCCGAAGATGCATTCGGGAACACACCTTTAAATCCAAAGCCAACTATGACCGGAGATAACAAAGCGATTGCCCCCGGCAACAACATTTCCCTGATCGATGCTTCGGTTGAAATGGCAACACATTTTTCGTATTCGGGAGTAGCTTTGTATTCCATGATTCCCGGTATTTCCTTAAATTGTCTTCTGACTTCATGTACCATCGCCATGGCCGCACGACCAACAGCTGCAATCGCTAGTGAAGAAAAGATAAAAGGTATCATCCCTCCAACAAACAACATGGCTAGAACCGGAGCCTTGTAAATATCAATGCTGTCGATTCCGGCAATTCCCACAAATGCAGCAAACAGTGCCAGTGCGGTAAGAGCGGCAGAGGCAATGGCAAATCCTTTTCCGGTGGCGGCGGTAGTGTTACCGACGGCATCCAGTTTATCGGTGCGGCCACGGACTTCTGAAGGCAATTGGCTCATTTCTGCAATTCCTCCCGCATTATCCGCAATCGGACCAAATGCGTCAATGGCAAGTTGCATGGCCGTAGTAGCCATCATTCCCGCAGCGGCAATCGCAACTCCATAAAGACCGGCAAAAGCATAAGAGGCAATAATACCACATGCCAGGATCAAGGTAGGAATAACCGTTGATTGCATACCCATGGCCAATCCGGCAATAATGTTCGTTGCGTGACCCGTTGCAGACTGTTGTACGATAGAATTTACAGGTTTCTT
>DNDT01000140.1 GCA_003487525.1 Flavobacteriales bacterium | reverse complement strand
CGTAGATTAAATTCTCATCAAAATTTCCCCCGCGCACGTTATAGGTTGAACTCAACTCGTTTGTCGAAACAACTCCGGGCAGGGTCTTGATAATGGATTCAATATTGCCGGATGGATTCGGAACCTCGCTGATCAGTTTGGGATCGATTTTTTCCATGGTGGTGCGTTCAACAGCTTCTTCTTTTACGGTCACCAGATTGAGTTCCCTGGAAGAGGACCGAAGCTGGATTTTAAAATTTCTCGTGCTTCCACCTGAAAGGTTATAGGTTTCGGTGTACATCGCAAAACTCAAATGCGAGATTCCCACCTTGACTTCCTGATCACCCGGGATTGAAAGACTGAAACAACCCTTGTCATCTGTGGTTGTTCCGGAAGCTTGTCCAATCACGGCGACATTCGCTCCCTCAATTGGATTTCCATAGGTGTCGGTAATGCACCCGTTTATGGTAGCCTTTTGCTGAGCGAAAAGACTGCTTGAGAAAAGAATTAAAACAATGAGTAATAACCGAACAAACGACATTCGTCCAAAAATAGTAATCTGAGTCTGATTAATTGATGGTAAACCCTATCAGATGATGTTTTATTGTGGATTAATTCAAAGAGAGTGCAATTTGTCAACCGACCAGGCTTCCGCTTTTTGCGCAAACAAAGCTCTTGTTTGCGACCAGACTGTTTTGAATAATTCCGACCTCTTGTATAATTCGAGATGATTCAGATCATCCCAGATACTGTATGTGAAAAAAATGGATGNNACCTTACCCCTTCAAAACCTCTGATCTTCTCTTTGCTCTTGTCGAAAAGTTCAAGAAATTCTTCTGTACATTCAGGTCTGAAGGTCATTTTAACGATTCGGATGATCATAGAATTCAATTCTGATTATGTCGCTTTGATTGATGCCGAGTAATTTTGAGGCGTCTCCGCGGTTTATTGATATTTCTAAAAATCCCGTAGTACCAAACAGAGCGAGTTTTTCTCCATTCGGAACATCTCCGTATGTTTTGCTTATTTCTTTTATCTCGTATTCAGATCTTCTCAACTGGATCGAAAAATTGGGATACTTGATAAACTGCTTGAACAATTTGCTGTCTATATTGGTAAGGACGTTTCCGTAATGATCGATATATACCGCCATTCCTCTGATCAATCGTTCTTCTGACACCGCCCTGAACATGACCAATTCTGCCAGATCTTTCACCGGTTTACCGATTACGTTTGGCGAACCTCCTCGGGCAAGATGGGCGGCAGCAGTGACATAGATGTCCTTTGTCGGAAAACTCAGCATTTCGGTTCGTTGTTGAAGTGTCAGGGCAACAACCTCGTCTGCCACAGAATCGAAAATCAGTGAGAACATTCCGTTGTCGGGCATAATAAAATACTGCTCGTGTATCGAGACAACCAGGTGTCTGCTTTCCTCTGTCACATCCGGATTTACGCCGATAATGTGTATGGTGCCTTTTGGAAAGTCCCTGTATGTATTGCGCATTACAATGGAAGCCTGCAACATGTCAAAAGGCTTTATTTCATGCGTTATATCAACAATGGTAGCTTCGGGAGATTGAGACAGAATAGCGCCTTTCAGTGATCCGACATAGTAATCCTTGGTTCCCAGGTCTGTTGTAAGGGTGATTATTGGCACGGATATTGAGGATGTTTTGGTAAATTTGGCGTAGTCAAAAATAGTAATATTTTTGGTGCATTCTGGTGAGATTTATCAGATGTAAATCATACGTTATTGGGAGAAATTGAGTTAGATCTGGGCAGACAAAATCCTGTCAATCTGTACGGGGTAAACAATGAGAATTTAAAGGTCATTCGCGACCACTTTCCAAAATTGAAAATTATTGCCCGCGGCAACATTATGAAAGCCGTGGGAAACGATGAGGAAATCGAAGATTTCAGAAGAAAGATAGCGGGTTTAATAGAAATTTCTGAAAAAAGATCAATCGATTCACGGGCGCTGCTCGATTTACTTTCCGGGGAATTGAACGAAGGTTCTGAATCGACTGAAAATGCCATTCTGCACGGTATAAAGGGAAATTTAATCAGAGCGCATTCGGTAAATCAGCGGGAACTGGCAGACAGCGTGGCAGAGAACGATCTTATTATAGCGGTCGGACCGGCCGGAACGGGAAAAACCTATACAGCGGTTGCGATGGCGGTTAAATATCTGAAAGAAAGAAAGGTCCGAAAAATTATTCTGACCAGGCCTGCCGTGGAAGCAGGTGAGAGTCTTGGTTTTTTACCCGGTGACTTAAAGGAAAAAATGGACCCGTACCTGCAGCCTCTTTATGACGCCTTGCACGATATGATACCCTATGATAAACTGACGGAATATGTACAGTCCGGGATAATCCAGATCGCCCCACTGGCTTACATGCGCGGAAGAACCCTGGATCACGCATTTGTCATTCTCGATGAGGCACAAAATGCAACCGAAAGTCAGTTCAAAATGTTTGTGACCAGGATGGGTAAAAGTGCAAAATTCATTGTGACAGGTGATGTATCGCAGATAGACCTGC
>DNDT01000210.1 GCA_003487525.1 Flavobacteriales bacterium | reverse complement strand
GAAATATTCATTATCCCACTCAATGATGAGTCTAATTTGCCTTCTCTTCCTAACTTTGCTCCATGCGTAATAAGGCACAAAATCAAATAACCGAAGCGACTTCGTTGTATGATTCTCTCGAGAAAATGAGTGTGAGTGAGATTCTTCAAAGCATTAACAACGAGGATCAAAAAGTTGCGCTGTCCGTCAGAAAAGTGATTCCCCGAATTGAAAAAATCATTCCGCTTATTGCAGGGCGAATGAAAAAAGGGGGGCGCTTGTTTTACGTCGGTGCCGGGACCAGCGGACGTCTTGGAATCGTGGATGCGTCCGAATGCCCCCCTACCTTCGGCGTCGATCATGGTATGGTTATCGGAATTATTGCCGGTGGCGATGGCGCGATCAGGAAAGCCGTTGAGTTCGCCGAAGACAACGAGGAACTCGGATGGAAAGACCTGCAGGAGTACAAAATCGACCCTAAGGATACCGTTATCGGAATTGCCGCATCCGGAACAACTCCATATGTAATCGGGGCAGTTCGTCGGGCGCGAGAAAATGGAAATCTCACTGCCTGTATCTGTTGCAATGTGAAAAGCCCTTTATCCGAAGTGTCTGAATTCCCGATTGAAATCGTGGTCGGACCGGAGTTTGTGACGGGAAGCACCAGAATGAAAGCAGGAACGGCTCAGAAACTGGTACTCAACATGATATCGACCTCTGTTATGATCCAATTAAACAGAGTGAAGGGAAATAAAATGGTCGACATGCAACTGTCCAATAACAAATTGATTGACCGCGGAATCCGAATGATCATGGAAGAGTTGAACGTGGATGTGAAAGAAGCTGAGTCATTGCTGAAAAAGCACGGCAACGTCAGAAACGCAATAAATGCCCAACAAAAATAGATGCACGAATTAGAGCCTCATTACAACTGGAGAAACCTGTACATTGCATCGGAAGATGAAAATTCTCCGTTTTTTGGCAGACAGTACAGTGAGTTCGAATTCACGCATACCATTTACAACCACTTTATACATCCGCAATGGGATGACATTGGTTCTCCTACCCTTTTTATTAAGATCTTATACGTCAACTACGAAGAATCCTGCTGCATTATCGAATTGATGGGAGAATGGAACGACACCCTGAACAACGACGTGATGCATTTAAAGCGAAACGTGATTGATGAAATGATTCCGGAAGGGATCAATAAATTTGTATTGATCGGAGAAAACGTCTTGATTTTTCATGGATCGGACGACTGCTATTACGAAGAATGGTCGGAAGAATTGGAAGATGGATTTATTGCCCTCGTGAACTTCCACCCTCACGTTCTGGAAGACATGCAATCCTTTGGTATACAGTATTTCCTTCAAATTCAGGAAAATCTGCACGACATTAACTGGAGAACCTTCAACCCGAACTCGTTGGTTTCTTATGTGGAAAGCCTGATGACACGAAAGCTCACTTAACCAGGGCATTGACCGTTTCAAATTCCGATTCCGAAATTTCGACCCAGTAATTGTTATCACAATTCAGCATGTCATGAATGTAATTCCGGTCGGGCAATATCCTGACCTGAAAACTGTAATGTGTAAATCCAAAAGGCATTTTTTTTATCTCGTCAAAATGCTCCATGGAATTGATTCTGAAGTAAGAAGCTCCATTTGTGTACATGCGGTATTGAGGAAAGGAAAACGACTTCATCGGGACTGTCTGCGGATGATAATGACTTGCATTGGGCTCGGAATGGAAACGCTAAATTACTATCTTTAATTCTACAACAACCGAACCTGCACGATTACAGCTGTCGAAATCACATTTTCTTTCAGGAATCGGAAAGGCTCGATCATTTAAACACATTCACCATGGAAAGATTTTTGTTATTGGCACTCTTCGGAATCAGCATGGCTCATTTCGAAGGAGTGGTAGTCGTGTACCTTCGAAAGGCCCTGGGAATAGATCATACCCGGGACAACAAGGAAGCCGTCGAGAAGATTCCGAAAGAAATCATATTAATCGAGCAAACCAGGGAAGCCGCGACCATTGTCATGCTGGTTACCCTGGCGCTTTTGGTGGGTACCACATGGCTTGACCAGATTATTGTATTCCTGTGGACCTTTGCATTCTGGGATCTGTTCTATTATGTGTCGCTTTACGTCGTTATAAAGTGGCCTCCCAAACTCACTACCACCGACGTGCTCTTTCTGATCCCCAAACCCTGGATTGCCCCGGTTTGGTTTCCGGTAGCGGTTTCTTCGCTTACGATTATAGCCATTGTGGTGGTTAAACTGATGCACCTTGTTTGAGCTTATTTGAGTGAAACCTGACATTAATACATTTAGAATCTATTTTTTACTGACACTTATAGGCTTTTCATGCTCTTTGACAGCTCAGTCCGGAGCATTTGATTGGGCGGGAAAACTGAGAACAGATAGTACGTTTAATATTTTTGATACACATGTTGACGAGCATAGTAATTTTTATCTAACTGGCGGTTTTACAGGAAATGTAGATTTTGATCCCAGTTCAGGATTATCTGTCTTGAGATCAATCGGAAGAATGGACATTTTTATTGCTAAATATGACAGAAATGGAAATTTAAAATGGGCCAAGCAAATGATCAGTCAGGACAGTTCCAAGTTTCACTACTTTAATCGAATGAGCGGGAAGGCCATTCTCACTGATAAAAATGGCAACATTTACTACACAGGAACTTTTTACGGAACTGTTGATTTTGATCCAGGCAGCGGAACTGATATCAGGACAGCTACTTCAACAGATGTCTTTTTGTCAAAACTAGACTCAAACGGTAATTTAGTGTGGTTCTCACATTTTGAGACAATTCTCCGGGGAGGATATAATTATTCCCAGGCGATGACTCTTGATGGAAAAAATCACCTGTTAATTTCAGGAATTTTTCAAGGCATCATCGATTTTGATCCGGGACCGGGAATTGACACAATAAGTTCTCCAAAGTACAAAAACCAATATAGCGAAGCGACATATATTTGTAAATACGATTTAAATGGAAATCACATCTGGGCTAAAAGAATTGGCGCCCTATATGGTCACTGCGGAGTGATTACTATGAACTCTGATACCCTCTCAAATGTCTACCTGGGTGGAAGTTTTTGGGGCAAAGTTGATTTTGATCCGGACACTGGTACGTTTATTGGTGAAGCTACTCCCGGGGCTTCAAGTAGTGGATTTTTAACCAAATTGGATTCAAATGGTTACTTCTCCTTTGCCAAAATTTTCATTCCAAATTATCCTGATTATAATCAGAGTACAAATGTTGGAGTAACAAATATTAACATAAAGAACAATGGAAATATACTATTGTCGGGCGGATTTACTGGTAAGGTAGATTTTGACCCTGACACAGGCAAACACTATTTGTATTCACATTCTGATCAAAACTACCTGTTTATTATAGAATTAAACCATATCGGGGCTTTGAATTGGGTCATTGATTTTGACGGACTAAATTCTGGTTCAATGCCGGTTGCAATGGATGACTCTGACAAT